>JAGCSD010000130.1 GCA_017964345.1 Clostridia bacterium | reverse complement strand
AGGAAACCGGTATGTTGCGCATAGATGAACTGAAATGGGACGCAAACGGGCTGATCCCGGCGATCGTGGTCGACGCCGTCAGCAAAAAGGTGCTGACGCTGGCGTACATGAACCGCGAAAGTTTAGAGATTTCCATGAAAGAGGGCAGAACGTGTTTTTGGAGCCGTTCCCGCCAAACACTCTGGCGTAAGGGCGAAACGAGCGGAAACATACAGCACATCGTGTCCGTTACCGCCGACTGCGACAAGGACGCCCTGCTCGTTTTGGTGGAAAAAGACGGTCCCGCCTGCCACACGGGGGCGGATTCGTGCTTTTTCGAGCCGGTTTTTCAAAGTGAGGAGAGGCATGAGTTTTCCTATTCACAGCTCTTTGAGCTGATCCGCGGCAGAAAGACGGATAAAAAAGAAGGCTCATACACCACCTATTTGTTTGAAAAAGGGATAGATAAAATTCTCAAAAAAGTGGGCGAGGAAAGCACGGAGGTCATCGTTGCCGCCAAGGGGAACGACAAGCGCGAAACGATCTACGAGATCGCGGATCTGGCGTATCACGTCATGGTGCTGATGATCGAAATGGGTATTTCCGAGGAAGATATTTTCCGCGAGCTCGCCTCCCGTCATGTGATCGACCGCAAGGTCAAGCAGGAGAAAATGACATGACTTTGGATCTGCACGTTCATTCCGTGTTCTCCGACGGAAAAGACACGCCCGAAGACATCGTGCGCGCGGCGATAGAACGCGGTGTGGACGTTTTGGGTTTTTCCGATCACGCGTATACGTCGTTTGATACGAGTTACTGCATGAAAAAAGAGGACGTGCCGCGCTACAAGGCGACGATCGCGGAGCTGAAAAAGCGCTATGAGGGGCGGATCCGTATTCTGTGCGGGATCGAGCAGGATGTTTTTTCCGACGATCCGCCGGAGGGTTTCGATTACGTGATCGGCTCGGTGCATTATGTGCGCGCCGGGGGAGAATACTATGCCGTAGATGAGTCGCCCGCTCAAACGCGCCGGGCGGTTAAGGCGGCGTTCGGCGGCGATTTGACGGCGTTTGCGCGCGCCTATTATGAGGAAACGGCGCGCGCGGCGCAAGACGCGGATATCATCGGACATTTTGATCTGGTGGAAAAGTTCTCCGAGACCGAACCGGACCTCGCGCCCGAGGGGGAAGACTATACCGCCCTGTGGCAAAACGCCGTGACGCGCCTTTTGCCGTACGGCAAGCCGTTTGAGATCAACACGGGCGCCGTTTCACGCGGATACCGCGCCGATCCGTACCTGTCCGGTGAAAAACTTTCGTTTGCGCTGGCGCGCGGCGCCAAAGTGTTGCTGTCATCGGACGCGCACAACAAAGAAACGATCCTTTTCGGTTTTGACACGTTTGGCTCGTTGGTGCCCGCATCACAAAAAACGCTTGATTTTCTGCCCTTTTTGAACTTATAGCACAATAAAAAAAGGAAACGCAAGAACCGCGGTTCTTGCGTTCTTTTTTTTGACATAGGCGTTCTATTCGCTTCTCAGCGCCTCCACGGGGTCCTTTTTGGCGGCGATGCGCGAGGGGACCAGCCCGGCGATCAAGGTCAGAAGCATGGAGATCCCCACCAGTACGACGGCGCCGGCGAGCGGCAGAAACGCCGTCAGCGTCGGGATGCCGGAAAGGAAGCGGATGATCGCGTTGATCGGCAGGCAGAGAAGTACCGTCAGTACGATGCCGATGAGTCCGCTCGTCAGCCCGATCAACAGGGTTTCGGCGTTGAACACGCGAGAGATATCGCGCTTTGACGCGCCGATGGCGCGCAGAATACCGATCTCCTTGGTGCGTTCCAGCACCGAAATATAGGTGATGATGCCGATCATAATGCTGGACACGACCAGAGAAATGGATACAAAGGCGATCAACACATAACTGATGACGTCGATGATCATGGTCACGGAGGACATGATCAACGCCACATAGTCGGTATAGGAGATTTTGTCGTCCTCTTCCGCCTGTTCGTTATAGGAGGCGATGATGGCGGCAATTTCGTCCTTGTCGGCAAACGAGGACGCGTAGAGATTGATCTCCGACGGGGAAGACGCGTCCGCCACGCCGAAGAGTTCCAAGTTATCCTTGAGTGTGGAAGAGGAGGTCTTGGGCGGCATACACGGTTCATACAGCTCCGCCAGTTCTTCTTCCGAGAGCGAAGCCGTATACGCGTCGAAGGCGGCGGCCTGCTTTGCCTGCGCGGCGTTGGAATCCGCCTGCGCCATGCTTTCGTAGAGCGCGGTCGCCTGCTCAAGCGCAAGAGAGTCGACCATGCGGTCAATGGACGCGTCGTCCTGCGTCATCAGATAGCCCATGATCGTTTCCGCGGGCAGGGACGTTGTTTCCGTATAGCGCGAGAGGATATAGCCCGTTTTGGCGGTACGGTCGGTCAACTGCGCGGTGATGCGCGCCTTTAAGGGGGTCAGTTCCGCGTCCGAGGGCGTCAGCGCGATCTTCTCCAGTTCCGCGTCCGCTTGATTTTCCTTCTGCGCCTTGAACATGGCGCGCAGTTGCTCCTCCACCATGGCGTGCAGGGCGTCGTCGTCATACTCGGCAATAAAGGCGCGAATGGTATCTTCATCCATGTTTGCCGCGGCGGCGTACTGATTGAAGATCATATCCTCCAGCGCCGCGCGGTCGGGATACCGTTCCATCGTCTTTTGAACGAAAGCATTCGCCTCTTCTTCGCTTACCCACGCCAGCGCCGTGCGATAGAGCTCCGGCTTTTTCTCATCCGGAAGCGAGGCAAAATACTCTTTTAGCTCCTGCGCTTTTTGCGCCTGCGTCGGCTCGGCTTCCTCCTCCAACACAAACGGAAGCCCCGTCAAAAGGTCAAGGTTTTTGTTTTCTTCCGCCTGCTGCGCCCGCGCCAGTTCGCTCTCCGCCGTGCGCGCAAGCAGGTATTCGGTCATATCGTGTGTGTAGTAGAGCGACGCGGTCAGCATCGCGGCGTCGTCCTTGGGACGGACGATGCCCGCGATGCGCAGATCCAGACCGCCGGCGATCACCACGTCCATGGACGCGTCGTTTTCGCGGATGTCCTCCCAGATACCGTCGCCGTCGCTGTCGACAAACAAGTCCGTGGCGGCGATCAACTTGAACTGCCGCGCCATGATCTCTTCATACGTGTAGCGTTTGATCTCCGTTTGAACGGTCTGACCGTTCCGCGCCGCCAGCAGGTCGGAGAAGATCTGTTCGTTCGTTTTGAGCCCCAGCGCCTGCAAGGTCATATCGGTGATCTCGTTGCTGTTGTCCAGCACGAGCAGTAATTCGTCTTTCGCGGCGGGCCACGCGCCGGCGACCAGCTCGTACTGTTCCGTCACCATGGGCGAAACGCCGCCCTCCCGGTCGTCGAGCAGTTCGCCCCATGTGTTGAGGGAAGAAAACCGCGTGCCGAACGACGAGGTGCTGAACAGTTCGCTGATATCGGCTCGCTGGTAGGCGTCCTCTTCGGTTTTTACATAGATATACAGCGGCACGTTGTAGAGATATTGCACCGCGCGGACGTATTCAGACAGCGCGCAGTCCTCCTGCTCGAAATACTCCCGCAGTTTTTTCAGATTGTTCTCGGTCGTTTCCGCGCCGTTGACGGAATTCATCAGATCGAGCATGACGGCGTTGGCGTATACGGCGTCTTTTTCGTGCTCGCTTTGCTTTGTGCGCGTCCGCATCAGGGACGTGATCAGGCTGCTCATATCCACTTCTTCCGCCATGATGCTGATGGGGTAAGAGGAAAGTGTGTCTTCCTGCACCTGATTGATAAACGCGTTGATGCCCGTCGAAAGCGACAAAATCAGCGCAATGCCGATGATGCCGATGGAACCGGCGAAGCTGGTCAGGAAGGTGCGCGTCTTTTTGGTCATCAGGTTGTTCAGGGAAAGCGACAACGCCGTCAAAAACGACATGGACGTCTTTTTCCGACGGGGCGGCGCCGCCTGTGCGTCCTGACCGTCAAACGGGTTGGAATCGTCGGTCACTTTGCCGTCCTTCAAGCGCACGATGCGCGTGGCGTACTCCTGCGCCAGGTCGGGATTGTGCGTGACCATAACGACCAAGCGGTCACGGGCAACTTCTTTTAACAGATCCATGATCTGTACGCTGGTCACGGAGTCCAGCGCGCCGGTCGGCTCGTCGGCAAGCAGAATATCGGGGTTGTTGACCAGCGCCCGCGCGATGGCGACGCGCTGCATCTGCCCGCCGGACATTTCGTTCGGTTTTTTACGCAGCTGATCGCCCAAGCCCACCTGCTCCAGCGCTTGTTTGGCGCGGGCGCGGCGTTCTTTCCGGGAAACGCCGGAAAGCGTCAGCGCCAGCTCCACATTCGCCAGCACGCTCTGATGCGGGATCAGGTTGTAACTCTGAAACACGAACCCGACGGAATGGTTGCGGTAAAAATCCCAATCGGCGGATGAATATTTTTTGGTGGAGATACCGTTGATGATCATGTCGCCGTCGGTGTACCGGTCCAAACCGCCGATGAGATTCAGAAGCGTCGTTTTTCCGCTGCCGCGCGGCCCGAGGATCGCGACGAATTCATTCTGGCGAAAAGAAATCGATACGTCGTCAAGCGCTTTTAAGGCAAAGCGCGAATAGCTTTTTTGAATATGCTTTAAGGTGAGCATATAAAATCCCCCATCATTCAAGATGATCATATTTTATCACACCGGCTTTCGGGGAATATGAAGATTCTATAAAAAAAACAAGAAAAATCAAACAAATAAGATCGCACCAGAGAAAAAATGCTTTCTTAATCGCCGTAAATATGGTACAATATAGAGAAAATCATGTGAAAGGGGCGGACACGCCATGAAAACGGTGCTTGTGACCGGCGGCAGCGGAGCGATCGGCGGCGCGTGCGCGCGCGCGTTTGCTCAAAACGGTTATTTGCCGATCGTGCAGTATTGCGCGAACCGGGAAGACGCGGAACGTTTGGCGAAAGATACGGGCGGCGTCGCCTTGCAAGCGGACCTGACGGATGAAGCCTCTGCAAACGCCCTGTTTGAGCAGGCGGGGAAGATCGACGCGCTGGTGCATTGCGCGGGCGTCGCTAAGCGTGAAATGCTCTGTGATATGACAAGCGAGTCGTGGCGCCGGGTGATCGACGCCGACCTGACAAGCGCGTTTTTCGCCGCGCGCGGCGCGGTAAAGCAAATGATGTGGCACGGCGGAAAGATCGTGTTGGTCGGGAGTATCTGGGGGCAATGCGGCGCGTCCTGCGAAGCGGCGTATGCCGCCGCCAAGGCGGGGTTGATCGGGCTTGCCAAGTCGCTGGCAAAGGAATATCCGAACGTGCAAACCAACTGTTTGTGTCCCGGCGTCATTGACACGCCGATGAACGGGTTTTTAAGCGAGGAAGAAAAAAAGGACCTTGCCGCGCAGATACCCGCGGGGCGCTTCGGTACGGCGGAAGAGGTCGCGCAGGCGGCGCTGTTTTTAGCCGGCGCGGACTATATCACCGGACAGGTGCTTGCCGTCAACGGCGGGTTGTATTTATAAGGAGAAGATCATGGATTGGCTGCGTGTGACCGTCTATACGACGACGGAAGGTTCGGATATCGTGGGCGAGATGATGGGCGAGATTTCGCCCGGCGGCGTTATCGTAGAGGACGTTGCGGATTTTTTGCAGCTTCAGCGTTCCGGGGAAGACTGGGACTATGCGGATGAACACCTTGCCGACGCGTACGGCGGCGAGGTCGCGGTGCGCGGATTTCTGCCGCAGGATGAAAACGCGCTGAAAACGCTTGAAACACTTCGCGCGCGGATCGCAGGGGCAAGGAAGAACAATCCGGATTTCCCGTGGGGAAGCCTCAAGGTGGAAAGCGACACGGTCAAGGACGAGAATTGGGGCGAAAAATGGAAAGAGTTTTATAAACCGTTCAAGCCCGGCAAACGCATCGTCATCAAGCCTTCGTGGGAAGCGTATGATCCAATGCCGGACGATTTGGTTCTGGAACTCGATCCCGGCGCGGCGTTCGGCACGGGCTGTCACGAAACGACGCAGCTCTGCATCGCGTTTTTGGAGGAATACCTGCGTCCCGGCGACGCGGTGCTGGACGTGGGGTGCGGCACGGGTATTTTGGCGATGT
>JAGCSD010000129.1 GCA_017964345.1 Clostridia bacterium | reverse complement strand
GCAATAGCCTTGTCCGCCTGCTCGGGTGAAAGCACTGTACCGGCGCCGATCAGCATTTCGGGGAATTCGCCCGCCATGACACGGATCGCCTCTTCCGCCGCCGCCGTACGGAAGGTGACTTCCG
The DNA here is from genome assembly GCA_017964345.1 of Clostridia bacterium. Taxonomy (GTDB): domain Bacteria; phylum Bacillota; class Clostridia; order Christensenellales; family QALW01; genus UMGS1322. The sequence goes on along the minus strand of JAGCSD010000129.1, from coordinate 3,026 downwards.
CTACCGGCAGACCGCCGCGGCAAAGCGCCTGCGCCAGCGAACGCGCGTTTTTGGCGTCATCTATGGCAACAACCGGGACGATGCCGAGCTTGCCGATTTCTTCTAAAACAGCATACATAAATAGGTCGCCTCTTTTCGGTTTTTATTTCGTTCTTTATTATAGTCCTTTCGGGGCAGACTGTCAAGGAGGCGTAAAAAAAACGACCTTGCTTGTTTGGCTTTTTTGCGCAAAACGGTTGAAAAAAAGTGCAAACTACTGTATAATGTATAATATAGTTTTTACGGGATAAGGAGGTACCGGATGGCGCGCGGGACGGATCAAAAACAAAAGACCTTGCTTTTGCTGACTTTTTTGTGGAAAAAAACCGACGAAACACACGGGGTCACGATGGAGCAGATGCTGGCGTTTCTGTCGCAAAAGGGGATCAGCGCGGAACGCAAAAGCGTGTACGGCGACCTGCAGGCGCTTCGCGACGCGGGCTTTTCGGTCACCTATTCCCGCACGGACGGGTATCGGCTGACCAACCGGCTGTTTTCACCGGCGGAGATACGTTTGTTTGTCGACGCGGTGCAGTCCTCAAAGTTTATTTCCGAAAAAACCAGCGGGAAGCTGATACAAAAGCTTGAACAATTGTCAAGCGAGCGGGAAACCGCGTCCCTGCAGCACGCGGTCCTGCTGCGCGAGCGTGTGAAAACGGAAAACGAATCCGTTTTACAGACCGTGGATACGATCCGTCGCGCCATGACGGACAATAAGCAGATCAGTTTTCGATATTTTGATTGGGATGTCAAAAAAAAGAAGCAGTATAAACATGACGGCGCGCGGTATCGCGTCAGTCCGTGGGCGCTGATATGGGAAGATGAAAACTATTATCTTGTGGCGTATGACGGAGCGATTTTTAAGCATTTCCGCGTAGATAAAATGGAGGCGCTTTTGCCGGAAAAACAACCGCGCGAGGGACACGAGGAGGCAAAAGGACGTTTTAACGCCGCCCGCTATGCACGGAAGTTTTTCGGTATGTACGGGGGAGAAACCAAGTATATCAAACTGCGCTTTTGCGAAGAACTCTCCGGCGTGCTCGTTGACCGCTTCGGGCAGAGTGTCGTGCTGGCTCCTCCGATTAACGGTTGGAGCGAAACGGTTGTAACAGCGGCGGTCAGCCCCGTGTTTTTCGCGTGGGTGATGCAGTTCGGTACGCGGATGCAGATCGTGCTTCCGCAAGATGTCCGGCGCGACTTTTATGATTTTGTGCGGCAGATCGCGCAAGGGGAAGAGGAAAAGTGATACGGGAAAAGCTTAGGGAGAAATGGCGGGAAGCGTTGGCGTCCGTTCTGCCGATCAGCATCATCGTGTTGGTCTTGTGCGCTACGATCGCGCCGATCAGCAATCATGTGTTCGTCATGTTTTTGGTTGGCGCGGCGTTTCTGATCGTCGGCATGGGCGTTTTTTCGCTGGGCGTAGATACTGCTATGTCACCAATGGGTGAAAACACGGGCGCTAATATGACGAAATCACGCAAGGTGTGGCTGATCGCGTTTTTAAGCTTTGTGCTGGGCGTGATCGTTACGGTATCCGAACCGGACCTGCAGGTGCTGGCGCAGCAGGTTTCCGCCGTGCCGAATATGGTATTGATCCTGGCGGTGGCGATCGGCGTCGGTTTGTTTTTATGCATCGCCATGATGCGCTCGCTTTTCGGGGTTCCGCTGAAATATTTGTTGATCCTTTTCTATACAGCGGTGTTTGTACTGGCGTATTTTGCTCCGCGGGAATTTCTGCCGGTCGCTTTTGACGCCGGCGGCGTGACGACCGGTCCGATGACCGTTCCGTTTATTATGGCGATGGGAGTGGGCGTGGTATCCATCCGCAGTGACAGCCGCGCGTCGGATGACAGCTTCGGCTTGGTGGCACTTTCTTCGATAGGACCGATCTTGGCGGTCATGATCTTAGGCATCGTGTTCCCCGTGGACGCGGCGGAAGAATCCGCAGCGGATCTTTCCCATATTCAGAATACGCGCGACATCAGTCTTACTTTCGCGGAGAATCTGCCGCATTATTTGGGCGAAGTATTGCTTTCACTTTTGCCGCTGTGCTTGTTTTTTACGCTGTTTCAAGTGTTTACGCGCAGCATGAACAGAAAAAACATTCTGAAAATTGTCATCGGACTTGCCTATACGATGGTCGGACTTCTTCTGTTTTTGACAGGCGCGAACGTCGGGTTTATGCCGGCGGGTAATTATATCGGGGAAACCATCGGCGCGTCGCCGTTTGCGTGGCTGCTGGTGCCGATCGGTATGATCGTAGGATATTTTGTGGTCAAAGCGGAACCGGCGGTACATGTTTTGAATAAGCAGGTCGCGCAGTTGACGCTCGGGGAGATTTCGGAGAAAGCCATGGGCACCAGTATGTCCGTCGGTGTCGCGCTCTCCGTGGGACTGTCGATGATCCGCATTCTGACGGGCATTTCGGTCATGTGGTTTCTGATTCCCGGCTATGCGCTGGCGTTGCTGCTGCTGTTCGTTTGTCCGCGGATGTTCTCCGCCATCGCGTTCGATTCCGGCGGCGTGGCGTCGGGAACGATGACGTCCACGTTCCTCCTGTCCTTTGCCATCGGCGCGTGCCGGGCTCTGGGCGGCAATGTGCAGACCGATGCGTTCGGATTGGTCGCGCTGGTCGCTATGACGCCGCTTTTGACTATCCAGCTCCTCGGCATGGCGTATAAGCTGAAAATGTCCGATGCGCGCAAGCCTGTTTCGGCGCGGCCGGTATTTGACGATGAAATCGTTGCTTTATAAGGAGATGCGGCATGAGTAGACTGTTGTGGGTAATGGCGGTTACGCAGGGTGAAAATACACGGCGCGCGGAAGAGATCTTTCGACAAAGCGCCTCGCTTTTTTGGCAGCATCTGGCGCAGGGAACCGCGTCCAATGAAATTTTGGATTATCTCGGGCTCGGCAGAGCGGAAAATAAGGTGTTTTTGGCGGTTTGCCCGACAGAGGCGGCACGCACGCTGCTGGCGCGCCCGGTT
>JAGCSD010000128.1 GCA_017964345.1 Clostridia bacterium | reverse complement strand
GCGTCCGCGGCGTTTTCTTCCCCCGTAAAAACCGTGTTTTCGTCCGCGTCCGTGACGGTCAGGCGCAGGCGGGAAACGGAAGCGTACAGACAGGAAAGCGTACAGAGCAGCGCCGCCGGACCGAGCCAGCCGTCAGGGACGCTCCATGCGCGCGGACAGCGCAGCGAAACGGAAAGCTCCCCGTCCTGCATGACAGGCTCGCCTGCAAGCGAGAATCCGTCCGAAAACAGGGCGTTCCCGCTTGCCAAAAGAGAGCGGAGCAGAGCGGAGGCGATGTCCCCGTTGTATACGGGGATACCGGAGGCGGCGGGAAGCAGGAACTGCCCGCTGTCGTCGGCGCCGTACAGCACGGCGTACTGTACCGAAAGGCGGGGGATCCCGTTGCGCAGAATATCGTTGTGACGCGTTAAAAGCTCTCCGATGGTGCCGCTGTAAGAGGACAGAAGCAGGATCGGCTCTTCCGTGGCGGGCGCGCGCAGCTGTTCGCCTTCGACGGTCAGATTGATGAAATCGACTTCCGGTAAAGCGGTAAACGTGGAGATCAGTACGGACAAACACGCATAGAACGGTTCCGCTTTCAGATGCTGAAACTGCCAGGACAGATCAATGTTCAGCACGTTCTGCGTAAGCTGGATCGCCCGACAGGTGATGCCGGCGGGGAAACAGCTTTCATAGCCTTCCGGCGTGCCGGAAAGAAGAGCGTCCATTAAGTTGTCGTAAAACGAGTCGTTCTGCGTCAGCGGCTGTGAAAACGCCAGAACACGGCTTGCGTCCTCGGAGGGATAATACAGCGTTGCCCATACCGGCTGGCGCTCGGGCATTTCGTAGGGCGCGCGCGTCAGCGGGATCGGCGTGCGCGCGGTGTTTTGCGCGGGCGCGCAGGCGGCGGTACACAGGCAGACAAGAAGCAGAGCGATCACGGCGCGTTTCAAGCGGATACCTCCAAAAAGCGGAGCAGGCTTTCATACGAGATCAGCCAGGTGCGTCCCCGCCAGCAAAGCTCCAGCGGCACGTTCTCCACGCGGTAGGAAGCGCTGTCGGAACGCAGATTCATGGAAACGGTCACATACGCCGTTTTGCCGTCTTCGGAAACGGTGTAATTGTCCTCCACCGTAAAGTCGCTGAGCGTCCACCCCAAGTAGGTGAGCGTTTGGGACATTTCTTCTAAAATAGGCAGCTTGCGCGCGGCGCCTTCTTTGTCTCCGAGGTAATAGTACAGACGGTTCCACGCCTGATTGGAATAATGCGTCAAGCCCATGCGGGCGACGGAGGAGGGCGTCAGGATCAGCGCGGTATTGCGCGTCAGCGCGCCGAGCGGCGCGGTGTCGGATTCCTTGCTTACCATGCCCATTTGATAGGAGTCCGGGCGCTGAGCCAGTCCGTTCCGGTAGAGATAAAACTGTACTTGAGAGAAAGAACCCATTTCGCAGACGGTGTTGACGATGGAATACAGGGCGAGCCGGCGGTTCTGCCGTGTTTCGGCGTCATTGGCTCCCTGCGTGTCGCTTAAAAAGCCTTCCGAAAGCGTGACGCTCAGCGTTTCGCCCGACGCGCTGATCTCCTGCAAGGCGGTGTTGCGCCCGAAACAGCGCGTCAATTCGGGACGCGCTTCCACGGCGCCTCCCAGCAGCGCGCTGATGGCGTAATACTCCGGCAACTGCTGAGGCGGCGTATCGACCGTAAGCGAATACCGCAGGAGCATCGGCTCGGTGTAAAAACGGAAATACAAAGGCATAACGACGGACGCGGCGGCGCGGTCGTTTTCCGGGACCGGCGCGATCTGGTCGCCTTCGGATTCGTTCAGATAACTGGACGCACAGCCGCACATCAGCAACAGGACGGCGCACAGGGCAAGCAGACGTTTCATGGGATCAGCTCCTTCCCGGAATCAAGCGGCAGGGTAACGGTAAAGACCGTGCCCTTTTTCAGTTCGCTTTTCACTTCGATCGTCCCGGCGTGCTGGTCGACGATCTGTTTGACAATGGCAAGCCCGAGTCCCGTTCCGCCCGCCTGACGCGAACGCGCCTTGTCTACGCGGTAGAACCTTTCAAACAGGTGCGGCAGATGTTCCGGCGCGATGCCGATGCCCTGGTCGGCAACGGTGACTACGGCGTGGTTGACCGAGGCGGAAAGCGTTACGGTGACGGTGGTGTTTTCAGGCGAATACTTGATCGCGTTATCGATCAGGTTGGTGAATAATTGCTGCATTCTGAGTTCGTCTGCGCGCACGCATACGTCGCGGTATTCATAGGAAACCGTGATGTGTTTGCGACGTGCCAGAGGTTTGACTGTATCGACGATAGAACGGATAAGCGCACCGAGTTCTACGGATGTGAGCATCAGCGCTTCGGTATCTTTTTCGGTTTTGACCAGCGTCAGCAGATCGTTGATGACCAGCGACAGGCGGTCAACCTCGCTGTTGATATCGCTCATAAATTCCCGGTACAGCTCCACCGGCGCGTCCTCCTGCGTCAGAAGCGATTCGGAGAGGATCTTCATGCTTGCCAGCGGCGTTTTGAGTTCGTGGGACGCGTCGGAAACAAATTGGCTGCGTGAAGCGTCCAGGTTTTCGAGCTTTTCCGACATCATATTGAAGGCTTTGGCGAGATCGCCGAACTCCGCGATCTCGTTTTCACTGACGCGCACCGAAAAATCCCCCGCGCTCATTTTGGCGATCGCGCGGTTGAACCGACGGATCGAAAGCGTCATGGAGTGCCCGACGTAAAAGGTGATCAGCGCCACCAAGGCGGTAAAGAGAACGGAAAAGAGAACGATCCACCGCGTGACGGAGGATACCTGATCCACAATATCCTGCACCGGCGCCGCCAACACCAGCACGCCGCCGCTTCCGGCGGAAGAGGATACCAGCGCCTGCGTGTAATAGGCGGTCCAGCAGGAGCCGGCAGAGGGCAGATAGTCGTTGTTTTTTGTCATGTAGGAATCGGACAGCGTCAGATGATGATATCCGACGTCGGCGTCGGTTTGCCCCGTCAGTACACGCTCTATCTCGGGCGCGCGCGGAACCGTGCCGTTCAAGCGGCAAAAGGTATCTACCTGCGTGCGTCCCTGCTCGTTTAAGAGCAGCAGACGCCCGTTGCACGCGGTGGCGTGCGCGGACAGGATGGTATAGAGCGTGTCGGGATCACTGCTTTCGGCATAGGGAAGCAATTCCGCCGCGCAGGATTCCAGCGCCTTGCGCTGTTCCTTTAAGCGGACGGAAAGAAAATAATTCCCCAAATACGCCGTGACCGACAGGGTGATGATGGTCAGTACCGCGACCACGATCAACACATACGTGACGCCCAAAAGCACGCTGATGCCGGGGCGCGCCCTACGCAAAATAATACCCGACACCCCATTTGGTGAAAATGTACTCGGGGTGCTCCTGATCGCGTTCGAGTTTTTGACGCAGGCGGCGGATATGAACGTCTACCGTGCGGATATCGCCGGCGTAATCTTTCCAGATCTCTTCGAGCAGGTCTTCCCGGCGAAAGACCTTGCCGGGGTTGGTGACAAGAAGCAGAAGAATATCAAATTCCTTGGCGGTTGCTTCAATCGCCTTGCCTGCCACCGTGATGGTGCGTTTTTCGCGGTCGATCACGAGATCCTTGACGCGGATCTCGGCGGGCTGACGGATCACATTGCCTTCGGAACGCTTGAGCAGGTTCTTGATGCGCACCTTGAGCTCGGCGATATTGAAAGGCTTGGTCAGATAATCGTCCGCGCCTTCCTCCAAGCCGTTGATCTTATCCTCGTCGGCGGACTTTGCCGTCAGCATGATGATCGGCACCGTGGAGCGACGGCGGATCTCATGACAGACCTCCGTACCGCTGATGCCCGGCAGCATAACGTCGAGCAGCAAAACATCAAAACGTGAGGAAGCAAATTTCTCCAGCGCTTCTTCCCCGTTGTAGGCGCAGTCGGTTTCATAACCGCTTTGCTCTAAACTGTATTTCAGTCCTTTTACGATCAGGGGTTCGTCGTCCACGATCAGAATTTTGTTTGTCATACTTGCCTCCATCAAGTTTTGTTGCTACACCATAACCGTATCGGCTTTTCCTACGCTAAACTCTGCTGCAAATATTATATCATACCTTATCCTTTTAGGCAAATAAGATTTTCTCCATTGTGCGCAAAATATCCCGCAGTATCCGCCTTTTTGTATACCGTGCCGGTAATGAGAAGCGCTCGTTTTTTGCTCCCAAAACGAAAAAGAAGGTTTTTCCATGCGTTTTTGCGTAAAAGCCTTCTTTTTTTCACCTCTCGAACGACAAAAGCGTGTCCGCTTTTGTGCTATGATAACCGAACAAGAAGGTGAAATGCATGAAAAAGTGGAAGATCCCGCTTGCCATGACGGCACTCGGCGTGCTGGCGGCACGGTGCAGTTTTTTGCCCGATCTGTATCCGTTCGGCGTGGCGGTTTTAAGTGTGTTTATAAAAGAAAACACGTTTTTTTATTTGTTCGTCGGGACGCTGGCGGGAGCCGTTACGCAAGCGGGCACGCCGGAGGAAGCCTTGCTCGCGGTTTTACCGTACGCTCTGCTTCTGCCGATGCTCCAGCTTCTTAAACGGTTCCGAAAGGACAGCCTGCCTTTTTTAATGCTCGCCTCCTTTTCGGCGTTTCTGATTCCCGCGCTCGTACTGCCCGGAGAACTTCTGACGCGCATGATCGGCGTGTTTAACGGGCTTTCGTCCGCCGTATTGGTACCGATCATCATGCGCCTATACTCCTCCGCGGAACAGATCGAGCATCGCCTCAGTCTGGAGAAAGCGGATGTTCTGGCGCTGTGCTGTGTCGGCACGCTGGCGATTTCCTCTCTGCCGCGCACCGATTGGTGGGGCTTTGATCTTTCCGTTACGGCGTTGCTTACGACTTCGGCGTTTGCGGCGGTTTCCTTTCAGACGCGAGGTAGTATCTGGGCGGCGGTGTGCGGTATTCTGTGGGTCGTCAAGGGCGGCGATACCGCCGTGGCACTGTGCCTGATCGCCGGCGGTCTGTTGGCAGGTTTGCTTTCGGACAAGCGCGGCGGCGTCCTGCTCGGCTTTGTCGCCGGCGACCTGCTTCTTTCGCTGTTTTTGTTTCAAAAACCCGTGCTTTCCTGCGGGATATTCAACCTGATCGCCGGATGCGCGTATACGGCGTTTCTGCCCGCGAAAGCCGTAGCGCGCCTGCGGCGCTTCGCCGGCATATATTCGGGCGTAAACGATTTGGAAATGCGGTATATCGATTCGCTCCGGCGCCGGCAGAAGAGCAAACTGCTTTCGGCGGCGCGGATGTACCGGGAGCTTGCGCGCGCGTTTACGCAGGCGCGATGCGACGACGTGTTTAAGGAAGAATTGCTGACGCGCACGCTGAGCGTGTGTTCGCGGTGCAAAAAGCGCGCCTATTGCTTGGAAAGCCGCCGGAGCGACACCCGTTTGGAGCTGGCGCAGGCGGCGGAGGCGCTTGCCGATCGGGGCGGCGCGCCCGTCCTGCCGTTGACGCTGACGGCACGCTGTATTCAGCCGGTCGTCCTGCAGGAAACCATGGCGCGCGAATTTCAGACGCTTGCGCGCGGAGCGCGGGAAAATCCCGACCGTGAAAGCGAGCTGGCGGAACAGCTCGGAGGATTGGCGGAGCTGTTGTTTTCACTGGCGGATGAGTTGAATGAACTGCCGGAGTTTGATAAGGAAAAAGAGCGGGACGTGCGCGATGTGCTGACTGCGCGTGTGGACGAGCCGGAAGAGGTGTCCTGCCGTCGGGAAGGCGACGGGGTAGTGATACAAATAGAGATGAAGAAAAACCGCAAAAACTTAGCGAAGGACATTTGCCGTGCTCTGGAAGCAGGCGGCGTTGGCAGATATCGCTGCCTTACCGGCGGCACCGGGCGTACAGGCGGGTTTTCCGGACTTTTTGCGCAGACGCCGCGTTACGAGATCGAGGCATACGCCTGTCGCGTCAGCAAGCAGGGCGAGCGAATCTGCGGCGATTCCTTCACGTTTTGTCCCGTGGAATACGACGGGTTTTTAGCGGCGATCAGCGACGGCGCCGGTTCAGGGGAGCGTGCCGCCAGAGAAAGCGAAAGCGCGCTTGATTTATTGGAAGCTTTCGCCGCCGCCCGCGTCAAACGTACCGATATGTTCCGGACAATGAACCGTCTGCTTCTGCTCAAAGGCGATCGGGAATCTTTTTCCACCATGGACGTGGCGGAATTCGATCTCGACGCGGGCGTGCTGTACTGGACGAAAATCGGCGCGGTACCCGGCTATATCCTGCGCGGCGGCAAGGTGGAAAAAATCGAAACGGGCACCCTGCCGATGGGGATCGTGACGAAAATCAATCCGTCCACCACGAAAAAGCTCGTGCAGAACGGCGACGTGATCGTGCTGGTTTCCGACGGCGTGTACGACGGACTGTGCCGCGGACAGGAGGACAGCATCTCCGCCTTTCTGACCGAGGAGGACAAGCCGTCCGCGCGTGAATGGGCGGAATCCCTGCTTGCCCGCGCCGGCAAAACGAAACATGACGATGATATGACCGTTCTTGTGCTGAAAGTCAAAGCGGCATAAACCCGTTTTCTCCGCTTTTTCTTTTTCGGCGGAATACTGCAGTTCGCCCGCCTTTTTGCGTGTTGACCGATGCGCCGCCTGAGCGAATGGAACCAAAACGGTCAAAGCTCTCGCACCCTGCAAAATCTGCGGGGTTTTTTCGTTTCATTTTCTCCTTGATAATCCCGTCACGCTTTTTTTACACAGCGGTCGCGGAATCGTTTGCGTTTTTGCGGCAAATGGTTTATACTATAGAAAGAAATACAATTGAGGAGGGACGTATGCAGTCCGTCGTTGTTTCCACCGCCGCCAAGATCAACTGGACGCTGGATATTGTCGGTACACGCGAGGACGGGTATCATGAGCTGGATATGCTGATGCAGCGCATCACCCTCTACGATACCGTGCAGATCACGCGTACCGGGGAAGGCATCGTGCTTTCCTCCGGGTTGCCGTGGCTTCCGTCGGATGAACGTAATTTGGCGTATAAAAGCGCCGCGTTGTTTTTCCGAAAAACCGGAGCGGCGGGCGGGTGCAGTGTGAAAATAGTGAACTACATT
>JAGCSD010000127.1 GCA_017964345.1 Clostridia bacterium | reverse complement strand
TTTTCCCGCGATGCGTTATTCCACCGATACGTATACTGTGGCGGGACGCAATCCCGACGGCAGTGTGATCCGGCTTGTTCAGCCGCAGTGCGCCATGGCGATCGTGGACTATCGAAACGGCTATATCACCGCGCTGATCGGCGGACGGCAGGCGCCCACGGGCAGTATGCAGTTCAATCGATCGTATCAATCCACCATGCCGGTCGGCTCATCGATCAAACCGCTTGCCGTATACGGTCCCGCTATTGAAAAAGGTTCCGGCGCCGGTACGGTCTATTATGACTATCAAATGAAAATCGAGGGTTGGGATTCCGTCAACGGCTATCCCGCCAACAATTCGCGTTCCTACAGCGGACGCACGACGATGCGCCGCGCGTTTGTACAGTCGCTCAACGTAACGGCGGCGCAGGCGCTGATGTATGACGTGGGGCTGGACGACGCATATAATACCTTGGTCAACTTAGGCGTCGAGCCGAGTCATATTTCCAAAACCGGTTCCGGGCTTGCTCTCGGTTCTTCCGGCATCACTCCTCTGGAAATGGCGGGCGCGTATTCCGCCATCGCCAATATGGGAGAGTACATCCAACCCATCGCTTTCACGCGGGTGGAAGACCACAACGGCAATGTGATCCTCGATATGCTGTCCAAACAACAGCGCAGGCGGGTGTTTTCCGAAAGCACCGCCTGGCAGATCACCAACCTGATGCGTGACGTGGCGACCAGCAATTCCCGCACGAATGTGCCGGGACAGACCGTGTACGGCAAAACCGGCACCAACTCGGACAACCGCGGCGTGTTCTTCGCCGGTTTTACGGGCTATTATGTGGGGTGCGTGTGGATCGGTTCGGACGCCTACAAACCCTTGACGAGCAGCGCGCAGGGCGGCGTGTACGGCGCGCCGCTGTTCGCCGCCGTTATGACGGAAGTGCATAAGGGTTTGCCGAACAAGCCCGCCAACTCCGTGGATCCGGCGAGCATCGGCGTGCAGAAAGTGGAATACTGCGATCATTCCGGTAAGCTCGCCACCGAGGCGTGTCCGAGCAAGCATACCGATTACGGCTGTCCCGAAAAAATGGAACCGTGCGATTTGCACCGCCATGTGACCATTTGCAAAACCAGCGGTATGCTGGCAACGGAATTCTGTCCTGAGAGCGAGCGCGAAACCGCCACGATCATTTTGGTGCCGCAGCGCGGGTTGCTCCATTATATGTATTACAACGAAAACAATCGCTTCATAAGTCTGATCGGCACGCCCGTTACCAGCATGAGCAGTTGTAAACTTCACACACAGCACGACGGGCAGAACGACAGTACGCCGGACGCAGGGGAAAACGAAGGATAGATGGAACGGCTCAGACAGGCGATCCCGCTGATTACGGCGTGGTACGCGAAGAACCGCAAAGCTCTGCCGTGGCGGGAGGAGCAAACGCCGTATCATGTGTGGATTTCGGAAATCATGCTCCAGCAAACGCGCATTGAAGCGGTGATCCCGTATTATAAGCGGTTTTTGCGGGCGTTTCCCGACGTGCAAGCACTGGCACGGGCGCCGGAAGAACAACTGTTGAAGCTTTGGGAAGGCTTAGGCTATTACAGCCGCGCCCGCAATCTGCAAAAGGCGGCGCGGCAGATCTGCGACCTTTACGGCGGCGAGATTCCGGAAACCGCTGAAGAGCTGGAACGTCTGCCCGGTATCGGCGCCTACACCGCCGGGGCGATCGCGTCGATCGCCTGCGGTAAACCCGAACCCGCGGTAGACGGCAACGTACTGCGTGTTTTGGCACGGTTTGACGCGTCGAACGCGGACGTGACGGCGCCCGCCGTTCGCAAGCGGACGACGGAAAAACTGCGGGCGGTATATCCCTCCGGCGCCGCGGCAGGCGCGCTGACCGAGGGACTGATGGAGCTTGGCGAAACCGTCTGTCTGCCGAATGCCGCTCCGCGCTGTGCCGTCTGTCCGCTCGCCGGGCTCTGTGCCGCGCACGCCCGAAAGCGTGAAACGGATTTTCCCGTCCGCGGTGCTAAAAAAGAACGCCGGATCGAGCAAAAAACCGTTCTGCTTCTGCAGTGCGGCGACCTCACGGCGCTGAAAAAGCGACCGGATACGGGTCTGCTCGCCCGGATGTGGGGATTCCCCATGGCGGACGGAGCTTGGGATCAAGACACGGTGCTTGCCCGTTTTCCCGGCGCGGATATCGTGCCGCTCGGTGAAGCCGTTCATCTTTTTACCCATGTGGAATGGCACATGGTCGGCTGGCGCGTGCGTCTGAATGCGCCGACGGACGGTTTTTTATGGGCGAGCCGTGAGGAGATCCTGCAACGCTACGCCGTGCCGACCGCGTTCAAGCCGTATTTAAGACAGCTGTGAGCCTTTTTCGCGGACGCCTCGCGTCCGGCGCGGAAAAACAATTCCGGATCGTGAAGAATCAATATTTTTTCATTTTCGGCACATCTTGCGTGCAGTTTTGTTTGACAAAGCGCGTTGAATATTGTACAATATATTTACACGCGAAGACGCGGGTGTAACTCAATGGCAGAGTTCCAGCTTCCCAAGCTGGCTACGCGGGTTCGATTCCCGTCACCCGCTCCAGATTACCGCTGTGCGGAGAAAATAAGATCAGGAGGAAAGAGAAATGGCAAAGAGCAAGTTTGAAAGAACGAAACCCCATGTCAACATTGGAACGATCGGACACGTAGACCACGGAAAGACGACGTTGACGGCGGCGATCACGACGATTCTGTCGACAGTAGGTCATGCGCAGGCAATGGCGTATGACGCAATCGACAAGGCGCCGGAAGAGAAAGAAAGAGGAATCACGATCAACACGGCGCACGTGGAGTATGAAACGGAAACGCGTCACTACGCGCATGTGGACTGCCCCGGACA
>JAGCSD010000126.1 GCA_017964345.1 Clostridia bacterium | reverse complement strand
TTGAATGCTCCGCCGCGCAGAAACGACGCGCCCGCCGCTTTGACGCGCCGTGCAATCGCAACGATCTGCTCTTCGCTTTCCACCGAGCAGGGACCGGCGATAAACGCAAAATGTCCCCCTCCGATTTTGATACCGTTTACGTCGATCACCGTATCGTCCGGGTGAAATTTTCGATTGGCGCTTTTGAACGGTTCGCTGATACGTGTGACTTTATCGACAAACTCTAAATTTTCCAGCAGTTCAATATCGATTTTTGACGTATCGCCCACCAATCCCAGCACGGTCTGATATTCGCCGTTGGAAATATGTGTGGCGACGCCCTGTGACGCCAGCCAGCGAATCAGATTGTCGACCTGCTTTTGTTCCGTGCCCTGTTTGATGACTGCGATCATGTAGAAAACTCTCCTTTATTGTAAATATATATTATTGTAATACAGACCGGAGAATCCGTCAATCAAAAAAGAACAAAAGCGCCGCATTTACGACGCTTTTGCATAGAAACTTTAAGCGGCATCCATCCATTGGGCAAAAATGCCGTACCCGCGAGAGGCGTCGGAAATCATAACGTGCGTCACCGCGCCAATCAGCCTCCCGTCCTGCACGATCGGACTGCCGGAAAGTCCCTGCACGATACCGCCCGTCTTTTCAATAAGCCGTTCATCGGTCACGCGCAGAACAAGGCTTTTTTCCGAAGGGTACGTCTGATGATTGACGTGTGTGATTTCAATTTCATACGCCAAAATATCTCCTCCCTCAAAATCGGAATATATCTCCGCTTTCCCCTCGTGTACCAAGTCACGCGAGCCAAGCGGGATGAGTGTGCCCTGCATCAACGCCGGTTCGGCTTTTCCGTACAGCCCGAACGCAGAGTTGCCTTCTACGCTGCCCAAAACTTCGGCGTTTACGCCGAACACACCTTGCAGTTCCCCGGCTGAACCACCTTTTCCTTTTTTCACGCCCGTGATGCGGCAGGCAACGATTTTCCCCTGCCGTACGGTCAGCTTCTGACCGGTGTCGGCGTCACAGATGGCGTGTCCGAGTGCGAGAAACTGCCCGTTTACCGGGTCAACATACGTCACAGTGCCCATGCCGGCGGCGCTGTCACGGAGCCATAACCCCAAGTGCGTTTTTCCGTCCTCTTTGCTTTTTACCGGCGTAATTTCGGTCTCAAATTGCTTTTCGCCGCGCTTGACCGTCAATTTGATCGCGTTCTCCCCGGCGCTTTGAACGATCGTGTCCAGTATTGTACCGTCGTGCAGGGATTCGCCGTTCGCGGCAAGCAAAACATCGCCTTTGCGCAGACCGGCTTGCTGGGCAGGCCATACAAACGCGCCGGACTCCGCTTCGATCGCCGCCAAGCTGTTGATCAGCAATCCTTCCGTATAGAGCGCCACGCCCACGCATCTGCCGCCGAGGTATACGTCATGATCGGCAAGTACGGTCACACTTTGCGCGAGCCGCACGCGGGCAAGATCAGATTCGCTTTGATACACAGTCAAATGCTCATGCGTAAACAGCGCGCCAACCGCGCTTGTTTGCGACAAAAAAATCAACCATGCGGCAAAGCACGAAGAAAGTATGCGTTTCATATTCAATTCTCCTTGTGCCAGGCTGAATTTATTGTGTGAAAAATCGGCGTTTTCACACGCCGTATTTTTTCCCATTGCAATTTTTGATAGTTTTGATTGCCTGCTTGACAAAGGCTTCTCTTTACAGTAAAATATAAGCGAGGTTTTCAATCGGGAGGATACTTCATGAAGAAAAAATTTCTTTGTTTATTTTTGACGCTGTTGCTGTTTGCATCTGTTCTGCCGGGTATAACGCTCTTTGCCGAGCAGGAAGCGCCGTTTACCATGACCGTTACCACGCAGGACGGCACCGATCCGGTGATTGGCGGGCATAATAAATATAAATTAAACCTCAAATTCGTGATCGCCTCCCGCAACGCGGTCTTTGGCAATGCAATCACCTTTGACAGGTTAGAATGGGCAAACGGTTCGTTGACTCTGAACAAGACCGTTTCGGCAGAAGAAAATAAACTTATTCTTTCCGATCAGCTCATCTCTTTCCGGGAAGTGGACGACGGCAAGACCGTCACATTCCGTTTGTACTGGCACACCGAAGAAGAATCGAATCCGGAACCGCTCAATGTCGATTTTAAGCTGATCGCACAGGATCCTTCTTTGACGGTGCGCGCTGTGGTACAGCAAACGAGCGTAGCGCCCGGCTCGGACGTCACCATCCTGTATGAAGCGCAGAACATCGGCAATGTGCCGGTTCAGTATGTAACGATTTATGACGATGACGTGTGCAGTTTGCTCCAGATTCGCTTCATCGACACGATGGAGCGCGAGG
This sequence comes from Clostridia bacterium, assembly GCA_017964345.1. Lineage (GTDB taxonomy): Bacteria > Bacillota > Clostridia > Christensenellales > QALW01 > UMGS1322. The sequence continues at coordinate 1,607 of JAGCSD010000126.1, read as the reverse complement.
CGGATCGCCTTGCGCCGGGCGAAACGTTCTCAAAATCGGTCACGTTGAAACTCGACAGCACGCTGAAAATCAAACCGTATATCACCTATTTTTATGAAAAACGCTTGGACGAAACCGGCGAAGAAACGCAGATTGCGGTCAATGAGATTCTGCCGACCGTATCCCTGACGTGTGAAACCTATTCCGTTGCCAATAAAGGCGATACCATGCACTTTTCCTATACCATTCATAACACCAGTCCTGTGCCGCTGACCAACGTGCGGGTATACGATGCGGATTCTTCCGAAGCGAATTTAGTCAACACTCCGTTTGATTTGGATCCGGACGCCGTTTTTAAGGGTTCGTTTGACGCCGTGATTACACGGAGCGGCTTTTACAAATTCAAAGTGAATTATACCTACGAGGGCGCCGACGGCGATCTGGAAATTTCCGCTAAAACAGAACGGAGCATCCGTATTCCGAGCGAGGTTTCTTTCAAGATCACCGGCATCTCTCCCAACACCATTTCCGAACCGGGCAATATGGTCTTTTCACTGACCGTGGAAAACGCCGGTTCGACGGAGCTGACGGACTTAAGCATCACCGAGGAAAACGGTTTGATGGAACCGCTGTCGCTCAATATCATTATTCCCGGCTCGATCAACGGCAAAAACGGCGAGCTGACGCGCAGCGTGACCGTACATATCCCCACCACCGGCACAAAGCTGAAATTCAACTTGGGCTACCGGATCGACGGCGAATATGCCACGACCAACACGACCTATACCGTGGACTTTGACCAGCCTCTGCAAACGCCGGAAACGTCGGAGAGTGCTCCCACACCCGCCGCGCAGGACAGTCAGACATCCTCCACGCTGTATTGGATTCTTTTTGGACTGCTGCTTCTTCTCCTGATTGCCGGCGCCATCGTGTTCCTGCTGATCCTGCGCCACCGGTTTTCGCCGGACGACAACCGTCCCGTCTATCGGCGAATTGACGCCGGTTTTGACGAAACGGATGAAGCGGACTATCTATATAACGATCCTTCCGAACCGTATGATGAAGAAGCGGAACCCGTCCCCCAAGACGATAACACCGACGAGGAGGGCGTGCGGATTTATAACGGCACGCGGCATGAATAAAAAGAATACCGGCTGTAACCTGAGCCGGTATTAAAACGGATGAAAAAGAAGACCGCACTGCGGTCTTCTTTCTTTGATTATCTTAAATTGACTTCCCTGCCGTTGCTGATCTTAAAGGCGGTGGTCCTGCCGTTCGCCAGTTCCATAACGAACAGATTCTTTTCCAAAGAATAGCCCGTCATATTCCCGCGTGACACGCGCCACAGGTCCTGCGCCTCATCATCTTTGACGATCACGCCTTTTTTATGGACCATGAAGATCATCCCGCGATTCGCGATATAGAAGAAATCCACAAAATGACTGGGCATCGGTATGATGGAGCGCACCTGCCGCGCGGCGATATCGAAAGCGATCACAAAGTTGTCCGCCCCGATAAAAAGCATGTGGTTTTCCGTTGCCAGAATATGCGGTTCTCGGTTGGTTGCCGTCAGCACGCCTAACCCGAAATACTCTCCCGAGTTCGGATCGGTGACCGCCACCATGTTC
>JAGCSD010000125.1 GCA_017964345.1 Clostridia bacterium | reverse complement strand
GGACGATCAGTGGAGCAATATGCTCGGCGGAACGGAGCTGATTCGTAAAAAAACGGGCGAAGACGCGTACGCCATGACGATCACCCTGCTTCTCAACAGCGAAGGCAAAAAAATGGGCAAGACCGCTAAGGGCGCGGTATGGCTGGATCCGGCAAAAACCACGCCGTTTGAGTTTTATCAATATTGGCGCAATGTGGACGATGCGGACGTGATGAAATGCCTGAAAATGTTGACGTTCCTGCCGCTGGAAGAACTTGCGGATATGGAAGCATGGGACGATGCGCGAATCAACGAAAAGAAAGAAATTTTGGCGTTTGAACTGACGAGTTTAGTCCACGGCAAAACGGAAGCGGAAACGGCGCGCGATACCGCACGTGCGCTCTTTGCGGGCGGCGGGGACGATTCGCAAATGCCTACGACCGAACTTGCCGACGTACCCGAGGACGGCATAGGTATTCTCGACCTGATGTTTGCCTGCGGCATGGTGCAAAGCAAAGGAGAGGCGCGGCGCCTGGTCCAGCAGGGCGGCGTAACGTTGGATGATGAAAAGATCACCGCGCCGGAAACGCGCGTTTCACGGGAATAGCTTGCGCGGGGCGTGAAGATACGCAAAGGGAAAAAGGTGTATCACCGCGCGGTGATGAAACAATAAGCAAAAAGCGAACGCTCTTTTTCAAGGCGTTCGCTTTATTATTCCGGTTCCACATCCGTAACGGTCAATACGGTCCCGTTGACATGGAACCGTATGGTTATATGCGCAAATGAGAATATGTACTCTCTCGACGGATCGTTCTGATACCCCGGGCGCGGGTCCTGCGCCAAAAGTGCGATCAAAGAAGAACGCTTGGTTTCTGGAACGCGGGCAAGCAAATCATCGGGACACCGCACGGTCAGCGCGTGGGACGCCGTCTGTTCGGCAAAACCGGCGCGGGCGTCGGGGCGCGCATCGGTCAGCGGCAGATAGGGTTTGATGTCTAAGATCGGCGTGCCGGAAAGCAGATCAGCGCCGGTAACGATCAAAACAGGCGCATGACGCGGCAAAACCTCTATGCGCTTTAATTTCACGCAGGAAAGCCCGATAGGGTTCGGGCGGAAAGGCGAACGCGTGGCGAACACGCCGACGCGTGTGTTTCCGCCTAACCGCGGCGGGCGCACCGTGGCGTGAAACGCCGGATCGGTATGCTCGGAAAACTGCCAAATTAACCACAGATGTGAAAAGCTCTCCAGCCCGCGGACAGCCTCTTTTTGTCCGTACGGTTTTTCGAAAACAATACGGCTTTCCAATTGTTCCAAAAGTCCGCTTTGTCGCGGAATCCCGAAAAGACCGGTAAAGTCGTTCTCAATGCGCGCGATCGGGCGGCAGGACAGCAGCTCCATACGCTCACCTCCATTTTTTTGATTATAGCGTATTTTCCCTGCTTTCGCAACGGTTTTTTCTAACGGATGCGCGCGCCGGTCTTAGCGTCGGTGTAAATCACCCAATACCCTTCTCCGTGCGGGGACGAGAAATCGCGCGGGATCCACTGGCTGTACCCTTCCAGATCCGCCGGGGGCGTTTCGCTCCACGGACGCTCAAAGCCGTAACATAAATAGAGCGGTTCCGTTTCGTCCTCATAGATCACGCCCGCCAAGTAGGAAACGCCCTTTTCACTGACGCGTACCCAGCGTGAGCCGGGAATCAACTCGTTCATGCCTTCTTCGGCGGGGTTTTCTTTCAAAAGGCGTGTCAATTCTTCTATGTTGCAATCCCAAAAGTTCTCGGGAACCGCGGCAGCGCCGTTCTCCGGCAGGACGGGCGCACCGTCTTTCGGCACGGGCGGCTCGCTTGCGGCAGCCGGTTCGGCGGGCGGAGCAGGGGAATGATCGTCTTTCGGGGGAGCGTCCGTCCGTGTCAGTACCCGTTTTTGCGGATAAGCCTTCCGCACGGCGGCGGAAAAAGCCGTTTCGTCCGGCAGACAGGCGAGCGGCGTCAGTGTATCGTCTGACACCAAAAGAAAACCGCAGACCGCGGGTGCGCACGGGAGCGGCGACGGCAGGCGCACACCCTTGGCGGACGCGGGGATCATCCCGCTTGCGCCGTCGGCATACCACATGACGCCGGGACGGCAGGAAACGGTCATGGTGCGGAATCCGTCTTCCCACTTGAAATAACCGTCGGATAACAATAAAAGCGTATCGATCATGTTTTCCACCTCGTCGGATTATATGGGCGCTTTTTGCTTGTTATGCCGCTTTTCTTTCCAAAGCGCCTGCCATACGCCGGAATCCCGATGTTCGGGATGAAACTGCATCAACAGGCGCTTGTCGTTCTCTGCCAGTTCCGCAACGTCGCCAAATCGCGCCAGCACACGGTCGCTTTGAGCAGGCGTTTTGATCGCCTGATGATGGTCGGAGCGGACGGAAAACAGATGACCGCGCCAGAAAAGCGGATGAAACCGCGCCGCACATTGGTGAATCGTCGGCACGGCAAGCGTGCGGAGCATACCGCCGCGAAATACGGTCAGCACCTGCGCGCCGCGGCAGATGCCGAGCATCGGCTTTCGGGAGCAAAGCCGGAACAAACGCCATTCCAACACATCGCTGTACACATCCGGCTTGTCGCCTTTTATGCCGGAAAAAAACGGATG
>JAGCSD010000001.1 GCA_017964345.1 Clostridia bacterium | reverse complement strand
TTTTCGGCGCGTTTGACGCAGTGGAGGAGCTTCGATTTTCCTCACGTCTAAGCGATCGCGCGCTGGCTCTGCGCGATGTGGTCGACGATTGGACTTTCCACTATATCTGCTATGAATTTACGCTTGTACAAACAAGCGGTGCCGTTCTGATCGATGACATCGCACAGCTCTGACGAAATGAATAATATAAGGTATTTACTATAATATATATCTTCCGCCTTTTTTCGTTTTTTTACGGGAAAATCCACCGCGCGGCGGGCATTTTCACGTTTTCATCCAAAAATTGCAATCTTTTTTTCAAAACACAGATTTTTTGATTGACAAATCCGCGCCGCCTTGTTATAATGTAGTCACTTTATGGCGGCGTAGCTCAGTTGGCTAGAGCATTCGGTTCATACCCGACAGATCGGTGGTTCGAGCCCACTCGCCGCTACCAAAGCGAAAATCCTGTCGCGTAAGTGGCAGGATTTTTACTTTGTATTATTCAATTTTAAGTCAGTATTCATTAACGAACCTTGTACGATAAAGTATACGCGTTGAAGCGTGAAAGCAAAATCAAACACATTCGCGCGCAATACGGGGAGGTCGTATGTCTGCAAACTTGAAAACGAGGCTGTGCTACGCCGGCGGTATCTCGATCCTGATCGCCGCCGGATTGTTCTCGCGCAGAACGGCGATTGTTCCCGCTTTCTTCGGTGACGCGTTGTGGGCGATGGTCGTATATTGCTGCTGGCGAATCGTCCTGGTAAAAAAAGCGCACGTCATTGCCGCTGTTGCCGCGCTTGCCACGTCTTTCGCCGTGGAATTTTCACAGTTGCTCTCCTTTCCGTGGCTTGTCCGGTTCAGGTCCACGCTCATCGGGCACCTGTTGCTCGGTCAGGGCTTTCTTTGGATCGATCTTCTCGCGTACACGCTCGGCATTACCGTCATTTTTCTTTGCACATTTACGCTTTTCAGAAAGAAAGCGAGTCGCCGCGAAGAATAAAACGGTCCCAAATTCCAAACTTGCCCGTTTCGCCGAACGGCTCCGCACCATTCCGGAATACCCGATCCGCAAAACTGACATTCGCACCGAAAAAACGGTGCGGTTTTTTCTTTATAAAAACCAATTGACAAAGTAGGTTGGTTGGTATATAATACAACTGCACAAAGGAGGATTGTATCGTGATTTACGCGGATCATGCGGCGACAACGCCGCTTTCGCCCCTCGCTTTAGACGCTATGATGCCGTTTCTGCAAGGGGAATTTGCCAATCCGTCGAGCCTGCATACGCCCGGGCAGCGCGCCAAAGAGGCTGTAGAGGATGCTCGCCGAACGGTGGCGGAGGCGCTTCACGCCCGTCCGGAGGAAATTCTGTTTACGTCCGGCGGCAGCGAGGCGGACAATCAGGCGCTGCTTTCGGCGGCGCGCGCCGGTGCGCGCAAAGGCAAAAAGCGCGTGATTTCCACGGCTTTTGAGCATCACGCGGTCCTGCACACACTGGACAAGCTGGAAAAAGAGGGCTTTGAGATCGTACTGCTTCCCGTGCATGAGAACGGGATTGTTCGCGTGGAAGAAGCGGAAAAGGCTATTGACGATAACACCGCGGTCGTATCGGTCATGTTCGCCAACAACGAGATCGGCACGATCCAGCCGATTGCCGAGATCGGCGCTTTGTGCCGCCAAAAGGGCGTGCTGTTTCATACCGACGCGGTGCAGGCGGTCGGGCATCTTGCTATCGACGTACAAGCTATGAACATCGACCTTTTATCTCTTTCGGCACACAAGTTTCACGGGCCGAAAGGCGTCGGGGCGCTATATGCGCGCCGTGGCATCGCGCTGGAATCGCTGATTGCCGGCGGCGCACAGGAACGCGGTAAGCGGGCAGGCACAGAGAATGTGGCGGGCATTGTCGGTATGGCGGCGGCTCTGCGGGAAGCAGAAGCGCACCGTGAAAATAACGCCATGTACCTGACAAATATGCGGGATCGCCTGATCCGAAAGCTTTCCGCCATCGAGCACAGCGTGCTGAACGGCGACGCGCAGCGGCGGCTGCCGGGAAACGTCAACTTCTGTTTTGAGGGTATTGAGGGGGAATCCCTGCTGCTCTTGCTCGACGACGACGGCATTGCGGCATCTTCCGGCAGCGCCTGTACCAGCGGAAATCTCGATCCCAGCCATGTTCTCTTGGCAATCGGACGCAAGCACGATATCGCCCATGGCTCGCTCCGCCTGACAATAGGCGAGGACATCACAGAAGCACAAATCGATTTTCTTGCCGAGCGGGTGACCGACGCGGTACGCCGTATTCGCGCCATATCGCCCGTTTGGCGTGATTTACAGGAGGGGAAACGTCCTTATGTTATACAGTGAAAAGGTCATGGACCATTTCCGTAACCCGCGCAACGTCGGTGTCATCGAAAACCCCGACGCCGTGGGCGAAGCCGGTAACGCCAAATGCGGTGATATTATGCGCATGTATCTAAAAGTAGAGAACGGTATCATCGCCGACGTAAAGTTTGAAACCTTCGGATGCGGCAGCGCCATTGCTTCCAGCTCCATGGCGACCGAAATGCTCAAGGGAAAACCGCTGGACGAAGCGCTGGCACTGTCGAACCGCGCCGTCGCCGAGGCGCTGGACGGTCTGCCCGCGCACAAAATGCACTGTTCGGTGCTGGCGGAGGAAGCTATCAAGGCGGCAATCGAAAACTATAAAGCCACGCACAAAGATGCGTGAGATCCGGCAATTTAACAAGAGTTTTGTCGTTTTTTCTTGTCTTTTGCGCCGCATAAAACAGAAACGCCGCGTGATCTTTCGAAACACGCGGCGTTTTTTCCATTATCGACGATTACAAGCCGTATACCCCTGCGCGCAGGTTTTTTTCGAGA
>JAGCSD010000124.1 GCA_017964345.1 Clostridia bacterium | reverse complement strand
TCAAGAGCGCCTTTGGACTTTGCCATATCTGTTTCACCTCCTTCGCTCATGTCTGATGTTATTTTGAGCAAAAAAGGCAAAACTATGCGCAAATGCGTTTTGCCAAAAATTAGTTTGTCGATACCCCTCTCCCGAATTGTTGTGAACGAGAGCGAGATAAAACAACCGTTACAAAACAAAAAAGTACAGACAAATAAATTGAAGCGCGCTTCCCGCCAGCACAAAAAGATGGAAGATCGAGTGCACGTAGCGTTTCTTTTTGCCGACACCGTACAAAACCGCGCCGACGGTATACGCCACACCTCCGCCGAGCAGCCATAACAGTCCCGGGATCGGTATCGCTTCCACAGCCGTTTTGGCGGCAAGCACGATGCACCAGCCCATACCGATATAGCACGCCATGGAGAATTTGGCGTATTTTTTGATATCTATAGCGGTCAACACCGTCGCCAGTATTGCGAAACCCCAAACCAGCCCGAAAATCACCCACGCCCATGCCGCCGACGTCTGACGGATCTTCGTCAACAGGATCGGCGTGTAGGTCCCGCCGATCAAAAAATAGATCGTGCAGTGATCCAGCACCTGCAGAACGCGCTTTCCCATGCCCGGGCGCAATCCGTGATAGACAGAAGACATCGTATAGAGCAGGATCAGCGACGCGCCGTAGACTGCGCTGCCCACCACGCCCCACACATCTCCTTTCCGCGCCGAAAGCAGTACGCACAGAACCAGCGCCGCCGCGCCGAAAACCGTACCGACGATATGCGTCACCATATTGAATATTTCTTCGCCCGTCGTATACGCCGGCAAAATACGATCTTTGAGTTTCGTTCGTGTCATTTCTCTTTCCCCCTTGCCTCTCTATCATAGCATTTCGGCAAGGTCCAGACAACCTACTGACCGTTTTGAATACTCTTCCGTGCGCGTCCCGCGCGGTAGAATCCCTCTCTCCCGGCAGGAGAGAAGTAAAAAAAGCCGATAACGTCGGCTTTTTCAAGAACACGGGATAAGAATGTTACTTAGTTATAGGCAATCTCCGTCAGATCGACATCCTCCTGCGCTTCCGCTTTTCGCCGGAGCGCTTCGAACGCGTCCGGGCGCGGCAGAATGTCATTTTCCAGCACCGTTTGCGTTTCTTTCAATAAAAGCGTGTTGGAAAGGGCGTAAGAGAACCGTGCTTCGGCAATGCCGCTCTGACGCTTGCCCAAATAGTCGCCCGGTCCGCGCAATTCAAAATCGTATTGCGCGATCTCAAAGCCGTTGTTCGTTTTCGTCATGATGCGCAGACGTTCCTGCGCTTCATCATTCTGCGGGAACAGGAAACAGTAGGATTTCTCTTCCCCGCGCCCGACGCGCCCGCGCAGTTGGTGAAGCTGTGCCAGCCCGAAACGGTCCGCGCCGTAAATCACCATGATCGAGGCGTTTTTGACATTGACGCCCACTTCGATCACGGTAGTGGAAATCAGCGCCTTGATCTCGCCGCGTGCAAATCCGTCCATGACGGCGTTTTTATCACGACTTGTCATTTGCCCGTGCAGAAGCGCGATCGGCATATCGGCAAATTCGTTTTCCTTCAAAAGCTCAAATAACCCCTCGGCGGAAATGATGCTCCCCTCTTCGTCCTCTTCAATGACCGGGCAAACAAAATATGCCTGCTTTCCTTCAAGCAATTCCTTGCGAATATAGGCAAGCATATCTTTTTCCTTTTTTGAGGGTATGATGAACGTGGAAACTTTTTGCCGTCCCGCGGGCAGTTCGTCCACTACGGAAATATCGAGATCGCCGAACACGATCAGGGAAAGAGTGCGCGGGATCGGTGTGGCGGACATGACGAGCATATGCGGCGAATGCCCTTTGGAAAAGAGCCTTGCGCGCTGGGAAACGCCGAAACGGTGCTGTTCGTCGCACACGACCATCGCGAGGTTCCGATATGTTACGTCTTTCTGGATCAGCGCGTTGGTCCCCACGATAAAAGACGCTTCTCCGCTTGCCACGCGCGCGTACTCCCGCTTGCGCTCGGCGGCGGAAAGCGAACCGAGCAACAGCGCGCAGTTTTCTTCACCGAAATACCGTGTCAGTTCTTTATAATGCTGGCGCGCGAGGATCTCCGTGGGCGCCATCAAAGCTGCCTGCCCGCCGTTGGTTTGCGCTAAAAGCATCGCAAAAAACGCCAGGACCGTCTTGCCGCATCCCACGTCGCCCTGGATCAGACGGTTCATCGCGCAACCGCTTGTTACGTCGTGCTTGATTTCCATCAAACAGCGTTTTTGCGCGTTCGTCAGCGTAAACGGCAGGCGTTTTTCGAAGGCGGAAAGGGCGGCTTCATCAATGGAGAAGACGAGTCCCGCCTCGTTTTTATTGCGTGCGCGGCGCAATCGGATCATCCATTGTACCGTCACCAATTCTTCAAAGCAGAGGCGGCGGCGCGCTTGCTTCAGTGACGCTTCGTCATCCGGAAAATGCACATTTTTAACGGCGAACGCGCGCGGCGCAAGCCGGTGCGCGCGGCGGAACTCCTCGGAAAAAACTTCTTCCTCACGCTGGGCACACAGTGAAATCGCCTGCCGCATCAGCATCCGCATGGCCTTTTGGTTCATGCCCGACGACGACGGCAAGCGATACACCGGCGCAAGATTCAGCTCGTCCTCCTGCTCAATCGTCGGGTTCATCAGACGGCGGTGCCCCTGTTTGAGTTCAACAACGCCGTAGAGATACAAATCCTGCCCCGCCTTGATATGTTGTGCCAAGTACGGCTGATTGAACCATACCGCCTGCGCCCTGCCGGACACGTCTTCGATCTCGACCGTCATCACGCTGAATTTACGCCGCGGGAAACGCACGGCGGGCGCCATCAGCACTCGCACATGAAAAAGCGCCGCGACTCCCGTCGGCGCGGCGTGAAGCGAATAAAGCTTTGTCAAATCCCGG
>JAGCSD010000123.1 GCA_017964345.1 Clostridia bacterium | reverse complement strand
CTGACCGGCGAAGGCGTGGAGCAGATCGTCGCTTATCTGGAAAGATTTATCCGCGCGAACGATTGCGCCGGCGCGTTGACCGTTACGAGCGCACGGCACGCCGAAGCACTTCAAAACGCCAAAATCGCGCTGGAAGCGGCGCTTGAAAACGAACCTCCCGATCTGTTAAGCATCGATCTGACGCGGGCATGGACGTTTTTGGGAGAAATCACCGGACAAACGGTAACGGATGATATTATCAATCGAATTTGTTAAAAATTCTGTGTAGGGAAATAAGATGAGCTATAACGGAGGAACTTTTGACTGCCTTGTGATCGGCGCGGGGCATGCCGGTTGTGAAGCGGCGCTTGCCTGTGCGCGCATGGGGCTTGAAACACTGCTTCTGACACTTTCAAAGGACGCGATCGCCTTTATGCCCTGCAATCCCGCCATCGGCGGTACCAGTAAGGGACATTTGGTGCGGGAAATCGACGCGCTCGGCGGACAGATGGGAATTTGCGCCGACGAAACGGCGTTGCAGATGAAAATGCTCAATTCCGGCAAGGGCGCGGCGGTGCATTCTTTGCGCTGTCAGTCGGACAAAATGGCGTATCAGCTTGCTATGCGCCGCGTACTGGAGCATCAGGAGCGGTTGACCGTTCGCCAGGACGAGGTGGCGGAAATTTTGACCGAAAACGGACGCGTTTGCGGTGCTTTGACCGCGCAGGGCGCTGAGATCAAAGCCCGAAGCGTCATTGTCGCCACGGGTGTTTACTTAAAAAGCCGTATCTTGACGGGCGAATGGGAACGCGACTGCGGACCGTCCGGCTTTGTCAACGCGCGGTTTTTGTCGGAATCTCTTCAAAAACTCGGTCTTTCGCTTCAACGGTTCAAAACAGGCACGCCCGCGCGTGTGGACGGCAGAACGCTGGACTACGATAAAATGGAAGCGCAGTGGGGTGAAAAAACGCCGTACAGCTTCTCTTTTCTGACACGCGAGGCGGTGCAGTCGCCCGTGCCTTGCTATTTGACCTACACGAATACGCGCACGCATGAGATCATTCTCAAGAACTTAGACCGCTCGCCCATGTACGGCGGCAAAATAAAAGGAACCGGCACGCGCTACTGCCCGAGCATTGAGGATAAGATCGTCCGCTTTGCCGATAAGGACAGGCATCAGCTGTTCGTTGAACCGGAAGGACTCTATACCACGGAAAAATATTTACAGGGGCTTTCGTCCTCTTTGCCGGCGGACGTGCAGATCGAGATGATCCACACGATCCCCGGTTTGGAACGCGCGTCGGTCGTGCGCCCGGGCTACGCCATCGAGTACGATTGCATCGATCCGCTGGCGCTGGCGCCTACGCTCGGCGTCAAAGCCGTGCCGGGACTGTTCTGCGCGGGGCAGATCAACGGTTCATCCGGCTATGAAGAAGCCGCCGCGCAGGGACTTCTCGCGGGCGTCAACGCCGCGTTGTTCGTCAAAAACGAAAAGCCGTTGATCCTGTCGCGTTCGGAAAGCTATATCGGCGTGCTGGCAGACGATCTGACGGTCAAGGGAACCAAAGAACCGTATCGGATGATGACCTCGCGCGCGGAATTTCGTCAGACGCTTCGGCAGGACAACGCCGATCTGCGTTTGACCGAGATCGGACGCGCCGTCGGACTTGTCACCGATGAACGTTATGCGGCGTTTTGCGAAAAGCGCGAGAACCAGGCGCAAGCCGCGCGGAAACTCAAAAACACGCGTCTTTCGCGCGAGGACAGCAACGCGCTGCTGCGCGCGCACGGGCAGGGGGAGACCCCGCAGTCGTTTACCTGTGAGGAGCTTCTTCGCCGTAAGGATGTTTCTTATCGGGAACTGCGGCAGGTCGCACCCGCTCTGCCGCGTCTGACGGACGCGGAAGCGGTGACCGTGGAAACAGACGTTAAATATGAAGGCTATATCAAGAAACAGGAGCTCCAAATTCGACAGACGGAGAAATTGGAAAAGAGGCGTCTGCCGCAAAATACGGATTACGCCAAGCTTCCCGGACTGCGCTTGGAAGCGCGCCAAAAGCTAACGAAACAACAACCGACAACAGTGGGGCAGGCAAGTCGGATCAGCGGCGTTTCACCCGCGGACATCGCCGTACTGCTTGTGGCGCTGGAAAAAGGTGATTTGCATGAATGAATGGGAATACCGGATCGACGAAACGTTCAAGCGTGAGCGAATCGAGCTGAATGAAAAGCAGGTCGAGCAATTTCGCGTTTACGGGGAGTTTTTGTCGGCGTATAACGAAAAGGTCAATTTAACGGCCATACGCGATCCGCAGGAGGTCATCGACGCGCATTTTGTCGACAGTCTGGCGGCGCGTCATTTGCCGGAGCTGGTCGAAAACGCCGGTTGTGCCGACGTCGGCACCGGCGCGGGGTTTCCCGGCGTACCGCTGGCGATCGCGCGCCCGGATATTACCGTTACGCTGATCGATTCTCTTAAGAAACGGCTTGTCTTTTTGGATGAATTGAAGGAAAAACTGCGTCTTGATAACATAGTCACTCTGCACGGACGCGGTGAGGATCTGGCGCATGATACGCGTTACAGGGAACGGTTTGACTGTGTTCTCTCCCGCGCGGTGGCGCGGCTGAACGTGCTGTGCGAACTGGATGTTCCGTTTTTGAGATGCGGCGGCAGACTGCTTGCGTGGAAAGGTCCCGCATTTGCCGAGGAAGCGGAAGAGGCGAAGCACGCTCTGAAAACACTGGGCGCGTCTGTGGAAACGGTATACAGCGAAAAAATGGAGATGCGCAGTCATTTTATCGTGGTGATCCGCAAAGACAAGCCCACGCCGTCGCGTTATCCGCGCCGGGCGGGAACGCCCAAACGCAGTCCGTTGTAGGGCGAGAAGAAAATGTATTTGACTTTTTCTGTTTGATTTGATACAATAATAAAAAGTTAAGACTTCAAAAAACAGTTTGTGAGGTTTCTTTAAGATGATTTTTACGTTGGGAACGACGGATGTGAGAACCCGCACCT
>JAGCSD010000122.1 GCA_017964345.1 Clostridia bacterium | reverse complement strand
TGAGCGCCTTCTGGTCGAACTGCGGATGAAGCAGGGTGTCCAGATTGCGGGGATCGATCATGGCGACCGCTTTTTTCTCGTCGATCATGCCTTCGTCCACCAGATCGCAGGCGATCTTCAGCGCCGCCTTAGCGGTACGCTTACCGTTGCGGCACTGCAGCATATACAGTTTGCCGTTTTCAACGGTGAACTCCATATCCTGCATATCGCGGTAATGATCTTCCAACAGATCGCAGACCTTGACGAAATCGGCGTACGCCTGCGGGAATTTTTCAGCCATCTGCGAAATGGGCATCGGCGTACGCACGCCGGCGACCACGTCTTCGCCCTGCGCGTTGGTCAAGAACTCGCCCATCAGTTTCTTTTCGCCCGTTGCCGGATCGCGCGTGAACGCCACGCCCGTACCGGACTCATCGTTCAGGTTGCCGAACACCATCGGCATGACGTTGACGGCAGTACCCCAGGAATAGGGAATGTCGTTGTCGCGGCGATAGACGTTGGCGCGGGGGTTGTCCCAGGAACGGAACACCGCACGGATTGCCTCGTAGAGCTGTTCTTTGGGATCGGAGGGGAAGTCCTTACCGATCTGTTTCTTATATTCCGCCTTGAACTGTTCCGCCAGTTTGCGCAGATCCGCGGCATCCAGGTCGATGTCGTTTTTCACGCCCTTGGCTTCCTTCATCTCGTCGATAAGAGCCTCAAAATACTTTTTGCCCACTTCCATCACGACGTCCGAGAACATCTGAATGAAGCGGCGATAGCAGTCATATACGAACCGCTCGAATTTGGGATCGGGGTTGCCGGCGATCATCGCGGCGACCACGTCGTCGTTCAAGCCGAGGTTCAGAATGGTATCCATCATGCCGGGCATGGAAGCGCGCGCGCCGGAACGAACGGAAACGAGCAGGGGATTTTGCTTGTCCCCGAACTTTTTGCCGTTGATCTCTTCCATCTTGGCAACATAGGTCATGATCTGTCCCATGATCTCGTCATTGATCTGACGTCCGTCTTCATAATACTGCGTGCAGGCTTCGGTCGTAATCGTGAAGCCCTGCGGCACCGGCAGACCGATATTGGTCATTTCCGCGAGGTTGGCGCCTTTTCCACCGAGCAGTTCACGCATAGTCGCGTTGCCTTCGCTGAAAAGGTAAACATACTTTTTCGACATATTCTTCCTCCTATTTTTCACGAGCTGCCGCTCTTTCTTTGCATACCTTATCTATTATAATGGAATTCACAAATCTTGGCAACCGTTTTTTTGACTTTCCCTTGCGCCGCGCGGTCAGTCTTCCGCGCGATGCCGCCAGATCGCCTTGTGCGTGCCGGAGGGAAAGGAGCGGATCACGCCGTCGGGCTGGATCAGGGTGACGCTCCGCGCGGCGGAAAACGCATAGGTGACGGTATCGCCGGAAACGCGCCATTCCACACGGATCGGTCCGGAAACGGAACGGAAGTCCGCCTTGAACGAACCCAACTGCGGCAGAATCGACGGCTTCAGCACCACATGCGCAAAACCGGGTTCCGATTCGCAAGGACGGATACCCGCCAAACATTCAAACATCCAGCCGGTCACCGTGCCGAAAGAAACATGATTTATGCTGTTTTGCGGCAGGGGAGCCGCGCCGCGCCACCCCTCCGTCAGCGTGATGCTGTTTTTGAGCATCGCTTTCCACGAAGGGTACGCTTCATGATCCAGAAGGAAAAACGCCGCGTCGGTTTGCCCGTTTTCGCACAGCGCGTTGAGAATATACCGTGTACCGACCACGCCGGTCGTGATATGTCCGTCGGCATAGATCCGGTCGCGCAGCGTGCGCGCCGCGGCGGCGCAGCGGTGCGGCGGCAGAATGTCAAACGCCAACGGCAGGACGAGCGCGCTCTGGGTGCGCGGCGCGAAATCGTTTTCCAGCGGCAAAAAATACCGCCGGCGAAACGCGTAACGCGCGTTTTCGAGCTTTTGGGCAAATTCCTCGGTCACCGTGAAATCACCGAGCGCCTCGGCTATCTGCGTGACGATCTTAAGCATATAACAGAAATAGGCGTGCGCGAAAAAATCCGGCGGCAGGTTTGCCGAAACGGAAGCGCGATCGTTAAACGGCGAACAGAATTCTTCGGGCAGATTGTCGCTGACGCTCTCACAGCGCCGCCGCGCCAGATCGAAGATCGCGTCGCGCCGCGCCTCTAAGATCCCGCGATCGCCGTAAAATCGATAGAGCGTCCACGGCACCAAATAGAGTTCATCGCTGCGGCCGTAGACGTCCGAACACGTTTTGCGTCCGTGGTCGGTCCAACGCGCCAGAAGCGCGGAGCAATCCGCCAAAAAACACGCGGTGGGAGCAAAAATCTGCGTGACGTCCGAAGCAGGAGTCTTTTCTCGCGTGGGACAATTCAAAAAACCGTGGAAGCAGTTGCCCTCCATGGTCCGTTCCGTTGCGCGGTACAGCTCGCGCAGAAAGCGATACCGGCTCTGCAGGGTACCGGTTTTGGCAAGCGCGTTATGCCACACATGAGCGGTCAGTTCCGCCTGCGCGGGAGCATCCGTCCCCGTAACGTACAGATATCGGAAGCCGTTGAAGGCAAAACGCGGTTCGTACACTTCTTCCTTTCCGCCCTTGCAAAGGTAGAGGTCGAAATTTCTTAGGTCGGAAGCGCTGACAACCGGCTTACCGGCGCCGTCTAACCGTTCACAGAAGGAAATTTTGATGCGCTGCCCCGGGCGCGTGCGCGTCAGGCGCAGACGGTACCGCCCGGCGACCGTTTCCCCGAAATCGAAAAACACCGCGCCGTCCCGCGTCCATACGGCTTGCGGCGCAAGCGTGCGCATCACGCGGATCGGAGGCATGACGCGCCGGATCAGCCGCGCAGAGAACGGCGGTTCGCACACGGCGTTCGTCCACGCGGTATCATCAAAGGACGCCCGGCACCAGCCGGGTATTTCCCGGCGCGCGTCATAGCGTTCGCCATACTGTAAATCGTTTTCATATAAAGGCGAGGGCGCGCATTTCCAAGTTTCATCGGTGTTGATGCTTTGTTCGCCGCCATCGTCAAACGATAAAACCAACCGCATCATCACGCGGTTCTTGAACGGAGCGCCCTGAAAAAGCGGTTCGCTGTTCAGCCAGCCGTTCCCCGTCAGACAGCCGATCACGTTTTCCCCCGGCACGATCCGATTTGTGATATCGATCTCCCGAAATTCGCGCGGATCCGCGCACGTTCCCTGCGGCAGCAGTTCGTCGTCCGTGCGGCTGCCGTTGCAGTACACCTCGGTTTCGCCCTCCTCGGACACGAACAGCGCCGCTTTTGTGACCGGGTGCGGACAGAAAAACTGTTTGCGAAAATACAGCGAACGCTTCTGCGCGCGCGGATGAAGCGGACAAGCGATGATCCGCGCCGGATGCTCCGCCGCCGGTTGACGTTCGATATCCTCGCCGCCGGTTGCTTCCAATCCGCTCGTCCAGCTTGCGTCGGTCGGGACAAAAAGCCCGTCGCCCTCGATCTTACCGCATAGCGCGGAGGAAAACCAATCGTCCGCATCCGTTTGGCGGCAGGCAAGAAACACGGTGTTTTCGCCTTTTTTCAGCGCGGCGGTGACGTCGCCGTCAAACGCGCGCACGTCGCGCGCCAGACAGACGCCGTTCAAAAACAGCGCAAACGGGTTATCGCATAAAAAACACGCCCGCGCCGACACCGGCGCGTCGAGCGCGAACGTCTTATACAGATGCGCGCGCGCACGGCAATCCTGCCATATCCAATGCGTACCTGCTATAGCGGGCTTTTGCTCCAGCGATTCCAAAAAAGCATCGCCGCCGCAGATCCATTTGGCACCGGCAAAGGCGCGTTCTTCATCCTGATAGTGCATGCGATCGCTCCCCTCTTACGTTTTTATTGTATCACGAAGACATCTTTTTAACAAGTTCGAGTTTTCTCCCTTTACGCGGGTATATGTCCTTGCGAAAACCGCGGTTCTATGCTAAAATATGTATAATACCTTGCATAGGGAGAACAAAAAATGAGAAAAACAAAGATCGTCTGCACGATCGGTCCGGCGTGCGGAAACAAGGAAACACTGAAGGAGATGTGCCTTGCGGGCATGAATGTGGCAAGGCTGAATTTTTCGCACGGCACGCATGAATCCCACGCGGAGATGATCGCGCTCATCAAAGAAGTGCGCCGCGAGCTGAACCGCCCGCTGGCGATCATGCTGGATACCAAGGGTCCCGAGGTGCGCATCAAGACGTTTCGGGACGGTAAAGTCACCCTAACGCCGGGGCAACTCTTCACCTTTACCGTAAAGGACAGGATCGGCGATGAAACGGGCGTTTCCGTGACATACCCGAATCTGATCCGTGACCTGAAACCGGGTGATACGGTTTTATTAAACAACGGGCTTCTGCGCTTCACCGTGCGCGAGCTAAACGATTTCGACGCCGTCTGCGTCGTGGAAGAAGGCGGCGTGCTGTCCGACCGCAAGAGCATGAGCTTCCCCGGACGCCTGCTTTCTCAAACGTATTTGAGCGAGCAGGATAAAAGCGATCTCCTGTTCGGCATTGAACAGGATGTGGATTTTGTCGCCTGTTCGTTCGTTTCGCGCAAGCAGGACCTTGTGGATGTCAAAGCCTTCCTCGCCGCGCACGGTGCCAAGGGCATTGAACTGATCGCCAAGATCGAAAACCGTTCGGGTGTGGACAATATCGACGCCATTTGTGAAGAATGCGACGGCATTATGATCGGGCGCGGCGACATGGGCGTGGAGATCCCGTTTGAGGAACTGCCGGCGATCCAGAAGCACCTGATCACCGAATGCCGGATGCTCGGCAAGCGCGTCATTACCGCGACGGAAATGTTGGAGAGCATGATCCACAATCCGCGTCCCACGCGGGCGGAAACGTCGGACGTGGCAAACGCCGTGTACGACGGTACCAGCGCCGTCATGCTTTCGGGTGAAACGGCGGCGGGGCAGTATCCCGTTCTGACGGTCGCCACCATGGCGCGCATCGCGGAAGAAGCGGAAAAACATATCGATTACGCGCATCGCTTCATCGGCGCGGATTTCAAGATCCACAACATCGTGGACGCGATCAGTCACGCCACCTGCGGCATGGCGATCGACATTCACGCGCAGGCGATCGCCGTTTGTTCGCTTTCCGGCGCCACGGTGCGCATGGTCAGCCGCTTCCGCTCGCCGGTAGATATCTTAGGCGTGACGACGGACGAAAAAACGTGGCACAAGCTCGCGCTGTCCTGGGGCGTCACACCGGTCATGAGCGAAACGTTTACGTCTACGGACGTCCTGTTCTATACCGCCAAAAACCTCGCTAAGCAAATGTTCGATCTGAAAAGCGGGGAACGCGTCGTTATTACCGGCGGCATGACCAACGGCGTTTCGGGCAATACGAATCTGATCAAAGTGGAAACGGTTTAAGGGGGAAGAGTATGCAGGCGGTCATTACCGGCGCCAGCAGCGGGCTGGGCGCGGAATTTGCCAGACAGCTTGACGCGATGGGCTATGAAACGGTGCTGGTGGCGCGGCGGCGGGAACAGTTGGAAACGCTCCGGCACACCCTGACGAACAAAAGCGAGGTCGTGTGCATGGACCTGGCTGTCCCGGAAAACGCCCAAAAGCTGTTTGAACGGTTTCCGGAGGCGGATATTTTGATCAACAACGCGGGATTCGGGTTGTTCGGCGCGTTCCGCGAAAGCGATCCCGCCGTACTGGAGCGCATGATCGCGACCAACGTCACGGCGGCAACGGTTTTGCTTCGGCTTTACGGCGAGGCATTTACCGCGCGCGGGAGCGGATATATTCTGAATACCGCGTCGTCCGCGGCGTTTATGGCAGGTCCGTATTTTGCGCTGTATTACGCATCCAAGTCTTATCTGCTCCGTCTGTCGCAGGCGCTTGCCTGTGAATGGAAACCGCTCGGCGTTACGGTTTCCGCGCTCTGTCCCGGCAGTGTGGCAACGGAATTTAACCTCCGCGCGGGCACCACGTCGTCCACCAAACCGATCTCGGCGCAAAAATGCGTGCAGTACGCGCTGAAAAAGCTGTTCGCGGGCAAGGCGATCATCATTCCCACCGCCAAGATGCGCGCGGCGTTCGTGATGAGCAAGCTGATGCCGGAGTCATGGCTCACGGCGTTCTCCTGCCGCGTGCAGACGAAACGAATGAAAGAAAAATAAACGCGGTACGCCGCCAAGCGGCGGCTGTTCCGAAAAAGCCTTTTCGCTGTCCTTTTTTCAGGAAGAGGCTTGCTTTTTTTGTTTCCGCAGTATATAATGATGATAGACTGAAAGGGAGGAATAAATATGAAACGATGGCTTTCTTCGCTTCTGTGCCTGACGCTCGTATGCGGAGCGACGCCTGTTTTAGGCAGTGCGCACCTGTTTGCCGAGGGCGCGGACTATGAAGCAGAACTGTGGTCGCCGGTTGAAATCAAATTGACCAGCACGGTGTCGTATGACAACGCTTACACCGACGCGGAGCTCGACGCCGTCTTTACCCACGAGGACGGAACAGTCATCAAGACTCCCGGCTTCTGGGACGGAGGGCAGAACTGGGCGGTACGGTTTTCTCCGACCAAAACAGGCGTTTGGACGTATACGACGACCTGTTCCAACGCGGAAGATACCGGACTGATGACAAGCGGCACGGTCAAAGCGGTGCCGTCTGCCGGCAGTACCGATACCGCCAAGCACGGCTTCGTCAGACTTTCTGACAACAAACGCTATTTCGTCTATGACGACGGCACGCCGTTTTTCTGGCTGGGCGATACCAACTGGCAGGCACCCGAATGCGTGGCGTGGGACGAAAGCAACTATCCTTATAATGAAAACGGAAGTATGCTGAAAGAAGAAGTCGACAACCGCGTCGCCAAAGGCTTTACGGTGTATCAGACGTATTTTTCCTGCAAGGGCGGCGAGCAGGGCTTGAAAAGCTACTGGGTCACCACCGGCAGAAAGATCAGACCCGACGTATTCCGCAGCCGTGTGGATAAAATGTTTGAATACATTCACAATTCCGGCATGGTCATCGCGCTCGGTTTCGGTTTGCACTCCGGCACGCCCAACCTGCTCAAGGAAGATCAGCTCCTGCGTTTCGTCCGGTACTGTATGGCGCGGTATTCCTGCTATAACATCGTGTGGATCACCGGACAGGAGATCACCGATACCAAAGACAGCCTCACCAAAGGCAAAACCTGTATGGATGTGTGGATGGATACTGCCGAGTTGACCGCCGAGCTGGACGGCTATCACCATCCGCAGGGCGCGCATATGTACCCGATGACCATGACGGATGCGCGCGCTTTACGTCTGTACTCGGCGGACTGGCACAATGTATGGATCCTCCAAGGCGGTCACGGCGGCAAAACACAGCCTAAAAGCTTCTATCGGAGCTATTACGTACTGCCGAACGTCAAGCCCGTCATTGAGGGCGAAGCCAACTATGAGGAAATCAACTGCGGCGGCTTTACCGGCTACAACGCCCCGCGCTACTGCGCGTGGAAATCGATCATGTGCGGCTGTGCGGGCTTTACTTACGGCGTTTCGGGCATTTGGGCAAGCTGTTATTCCACCACCAGACGAACCGGTTGGTTCAACGGCAAAGGCGGCTCGTACAGCTATGAACCGTGGTATATGGGTCTAAACAAACCGGGTTCTTATGAAGTCATGTACATGAAAAACTTCTTTGAAACCCTGCCCGATTGGACGACGCTTGTCCCGCGCTTCAACGACACGCATTACGCTTCTTTCGCGGCGGATGATGACAAACTGGTTTCCTCTTCCGAGGACGGCAAGACGTTCGTCTGTTATTTCTTCAACGGCGATCAGTCGACCGGCACGTTGCTCAAACTTGCCGCCGGACAGACTTATACCGCCATGTGGTACAACCCGCTGACCGGCAAATTCCTGCCGGCTGACGTGAGCGTGAACGGCACGATCGCGCAGTTGCCCCAAAAGCCCGATAAAGCGGATTGGGCGCTGGTCGTCACCTGCGAGCAGATGCGCAAGAGCATAAAAACGGAAAAACCGTACGAAGACTTGTCCTCCCGCGGCAGTGCCGTTACCGGCAGCGCCGTCACGCCCGCCAAGGTGACGGCGATCGGCGGCATCAGCTATAACAACAAACAAGTCATGGTCGATCTTACCGCAAATTTATATGATAACGATGCGTCCACTCTCTGGCGTCCGTTTGCCGATCGTGTCAGCCAGACGATCCTTTACGATTTGGGCGATGCGCACAAGCTGACGCATATCATTATCGCGCCGGCGGAAAAAACAACTCTGCCCCGCTATCGCATCGAAGGTTCAAATGACGGCAAGGATTGGACGATTATCGTCAACCGGACGGATTTGCCCGCCGTCAAGGACGGCAACAACGTCAGCGAACCCTTGGCGGGCGATTTCCGCTATGTGAAGGTTTTATTGCTCGTCGCCGATGATATTACCGAGGCGGAAGCCAAGGCTTCCAATCTGGAATATTATTATAACGAATACACAAAGAGCTACTATTATCGCACGGCGATCACCGGCATCACGGTGTATTCCGACGGCGTGTCCGATATCCGACCGGCAGATACGGATACAGCTGACGACGCCGGCTCAAAAGCCGCGAAAAGCAACACGGTCCCGGTCGTCGTGATGGCGGTCGCGGCGGTCGCCGCGGTCGCGGGCGTGGCGGTCTACGCGCTCAAGCCCAAGAAAAAACCGTAAATTATTCCCTTCCGGAGTCAGCACACTCGTCAAACGGGTGGTTGTTTGTTTCGCGCTTCGTGCTCAACCTGCCTAAAGGCGTAATAAAAACAGCGATACCGGCTGATATCAGCCGGTATCCCGCGTTTACACGGTTCAGCGGTACACATATAGCACCATATCGCCTTTGCTCTTGGAGCCGATCGCCCATGTCCCGGAAGCAGAAGCCGTAAAGGTGTTTGGGTCAGTCGTCTTACCGGTCACGGGATCGAACCACCGGTAGTGATACTGCGCGCCCGGCGTCAGATTCTTGAGCGTGCCGGTCTTGACCGCGTCAGCGGCGGTGCTGTTGGGCTTTTCCGCTAAGCTCGAATCGGAGAAATTGTAGAAGTACACGACGATCTTCGTATGGGCGGCGTTGCTTGCCAGCATGAAGAGCGTCGTATTGCCCGTCATGTAGGTACTGCTGCCGAACCGTGGGATCAAAGAGTACCAGTCGCCCACGGTTTTCTCAAAGAACGTGCGCATATACCCGACCTGGAAACAGCTTTCGTATTTCAGGGAATCCTCCCACGTGGCGGCTTGTTTTTCCGCCGCGGTGATTGTATCTACGCCGTCCTCGGAATCGGCGTTTTCGTTATAGGGATTCAGATAACTCCAAGTGTCCTGACCGCCCCAACCGTAACCGCACATTCCGTTCAAAAACGCCATCCACCCCTGCACGCGGGCGCCGAAGTTTTTCGTCCACAGATAGCAGTATCTGCTTTCGTAGAGTACCACGGGCTTTCCCTGGTTATTGTTCCAGAAATCTCTGGGCGCGGCATAGTCAATGGCGGTATCGTACTTCTGCGACCATTGCGCGGCATACCAGGTATGCGACGTCACATCCCGGAACGAAGAATTGCTTGCCTTGGTGTAGCTGACATCCTCTTGATGTCCTGTCAGCGGATGCTTGTACGGATCGTACTTGGCGATATACTGCGCGACCAGTTTGTAGGGATTATTCAAATAACACCACGCGCGATTCGTGCCCGCGGCATAGAAATCACGGTCAATTTCCTGCCCCAAAGTCCACATGACGGGATAGGCACAGTAGCGCGCCACCCAGTACCGCGACAGACGTTCCAGTTCTTTTTTTGCGCTATCGGAAGGCTCCCGGTACGTTTTCCCGTACGCCGTACCCGCGCTTTTTCCCGTAAACCCGCCGAAAAGATTGATGAAAGATTCCATTTCACTGGGGAAGAAGAACTGCGCGTTGGCGTGTACCAGCCCGACTTTGGCGATATAGGCAAACCGTTCGTCATTGGCGCGCAAGCCCAGAATATCCGTTGAGGAAATGCCGTCGTCCATTTTGAACGCGGCGCTGAGCGGTTCGCTTTGTATGACCGTAAATCCCTGCGAAACGCGCGCGTCGGCAGTTTTTCGCACCTGCGCGACCGGCTCGCCGGACAGACTCCAGTGCGTATCGCCTAAGTAGAAGAACGGTGTGCCGTCGTCATAAAGAAAATATGTTTTGCCGGACACGGTCTTGACGAAACCTCGCTTGTAAATATCCAAGCTGCCGCTGTATGGCGTGCAGGTCACCTTGCCGGTGCGGTTGTGCAGACCTTTGTCGGCGGTGTTGGTGCAAACGGTCTTATACGACCATTCTCCCGCGCTCGGGCAGGCGAAACGAACGCGCCACACGTTGCCGCCGTCCCAAAAGCCGGGAACCGTCAGCGTCGTGGAGCCCTTGGTCAAAACGAGGCTCACATCCACATCGCGGTAGGGATCGTTATACGTCTTGCTTGAAAGCAGTACGATTTCTTCCGCCACCCATGTCTTGGCGGTAGTGACCGGCTTTTCTTCCTTTTCGTTCAAAGCCGATAGCGGAACGACCTCAAAATTATCGACATATACCGCGGTAATGCCGTCTTTGAACATATGAAAGCCAAACCGCCAGAAAGCGCCCGCGGCTTTCGCTTTGTTCAGATCCCCCTGTGTGACGGTTATATAGTCTTCATAGTACGTCCATTCATTGGGATGACAGGTCGGCGCGGTAGCAAGGTCGGCATACGTATTGCTTCCGTAGGCTTGCGAGAAAGAATAGACCTGATCGGTACGAATAACGCCGTGAAACGGCGATTGCGTTTTGGAGGACGTCACCTTAAAGTAAAACCGGATGACATAACTGTCCGCCGTTTTGACAAACGGAATCAAATCAATCGCCGCCGTGTGGAAGGACGCCGCGCTGCCGCCGGATTTGGTGAATTTTAAGCATTTCGTGCCGTTATAGCCGTCCTTGTCGATGGTGGCGGTAATACTGCCGTATTTCTCCGTCCATGCGGTTTGATTGATATTGCTGACGGTATTAAACGTACTGCTCGCCGCGGGTATGACGTTGCCGGTAGACGCGGGGGCCGCCGTCGGTGTCGCCGCGGACTGCGTATTTGTCGCTGCCTGCGTCGTGACCGCCGCCGTGTTCCCGGCAGTACCGGTCATCGTATTCGCCGGCGTGTCCGTCGGCGTGTCGAGGTCGAACCATCGCGCCAACACCCGATATACGTTGCCATCGACGGTGGCATGCGGCTCTCCGGCGCTGAAACTGCTGACTGCGGCGGCGGTGTAGTCGCCT
>JAGCSD010000121.1 GCA_017964345.1 Clostridia bacterium | reverse complement strand
GAGCCTGATCCTGCCGCGTTTGACGTCCGACCAGACGTACGAACAGCGTAAGATCCCGGCGGTCGCGTCGCTGAGCCGTTCCGCGGCGGTGGCGGTACTGCGCGGCGAGTCGTTTTCCAAATTCCGCGTGGAAGAAGAGTATTCCGCAGAGGTCGGCGAGGGTAAGGTCATCCGCACGGAACCGGCGGAAGGAACAAGCGTGCCGGTCAACACGGAAATCACCGTCTATGTCAGCAAAGGCGCCACCCTGGTCATGGCGATCAACACGCTCGGTCAGCGCGCGGAGGAGGCCGCTGACGCCCTGCGCACGCAGGGATTTGACGTCAAAATCGAATATGTAACGGATGAAAGCAAACCCAACGGCGTGGTAGTGGAACAGAGCAATTCCACCCAGGCGATCCCGCTGGGCAGTACCATCACCCTGAAAGTGGTACGCAATATCGAAGCCAAAATGCTGGTCGTGCCTAATCTTCTGGGCAAATCGCTGGAAGAAGCGCGTGAAGCGATTCTGCAGGCGGGCTTCCAGGTGGGGCGCTATCAGGAGGAAAAGGTCGAGGACGAACAAATGCTCGGCGTCTGCTGGCAGAGCCTGCCGGAGGGCATGGAATTTGTCTATCAGGACGGCGACAAACCGCCTGAAGTGGCGATCGACTTTACAGTCAACGTGTCAAGCGGATTCAAATGCGTGTATGATTATACTGTTCCCACGGATGAGGCGCTGGATATGGAACTGATCGTTTACAACGCCCAGGGGGACGAAATCGCCTACCGCAAATTCAGCGGTACGAACCACGTTATCTATGAATACACCTCTTCCGTCAGGGAAAACGTGACGTTTGAATTGTATTCCGGCAGTCAGCGTATCGACAAGCAGACGTTGACGACCGAATTGGGGAATCATAAACCGGAATGACACGCGAAGGGCAGATTATCAAGTGCGTGGCGGGCGTCTATGATGTGCTGTGCGGTCAGGATGTGTTTTCCCTGCGCGCGGCGGGACGCTTCCGCGGACGGGGGATCACGCCGCTGGTAGGGGACCGCGTACTGTTTGACGACGAAGGGTTTTTGACGCAGGTCGTCCGGCGCCGCAACGAACTGACGCGTCCGCCGCTTGCCAATGTGGATACGTTGATCATCACCGTCGCGGTTCACACGCCGGAGCCGGACCGGACACTTGCGGACAAATTGATTTGTTTCTGCCGCGCCCGCGGGATCACACCGCTTTTATGCGTGAACAAATGCGATTTAGATCCCGCGCAAGCACAGCGGATCCTGCGCGAATACGAGATGTGCGGCATCGCGGCGGTGCGGACCAGCCTGCGGGACGACCGTTCGATAGAAGCTCTGCGGCAGGCGATCCCGGACGGAACGGCGTGCTTTTGCGGGCAGTCGGCGGTAGGGAAGTCGTCGTTGACCAACGCGCTTTTGGGGAAATCCCGCTTTCAAACGGGCGGTTTGAGCAAGAAAACCGAACGCGGCAGGCATACGACGCGCCATTGCGAGTTGGTTCGTCTGAGCAATACGGTTTTGTTGGCGGATACGCCGGGGTTTTCGCTTCTGGAAATGCCGTTGCTTTCACCGGAAGATTTCAGGGATCTGTATGCCGAATACGCGCCGTTCGCGCCCGAATGCCGTTTTCACGGATGTTTTCACGACAGGGAACCGGGGTGCGCCGTCAAACAGGCGGTGGACGAGGGACGTCTTTCTGCCGAGCGTTACCGGCGATATACGCAACTGTTACAGGAAGTCAAAGAAAAATGGGGGATGCGCTATGATTAAGATTGCACCGAGTATTTTGTCTGCCGATTTTGCCGATATGGGGCGGGAGGTCGCCGATATCGACGCCTGCGGCGCCGATATGATCCATTGCGACGTGATGGACGGCACGTTTGTGCCGAATATTTCCTTCGGCGCGCAAATGATCCGGGCGATCCGTCCGCACACGAAAAAGCCGCTGGACGTACATTTGATGGTGCAGGCGCCGGAACGCTGTATTGATTTGTTCGCTGACGCCGGCGCGGATTTTCTGACTGTGCACATGGAGGCGACGCCGCATCCGCACCGTGTTTTACAGATGATCCGCAAGCGCGGCGTCAAGGCGGGCATTGTGTTTAACCCCGGCACCGCGCCGGACGCTCTGCCGTATATGCTGGATCTGACGGATATGGTATTGCTTATGTCCGTTAATCCCGGTTACGGCGGACAGGCGTTCATTCCGTCCGTCTTGGAAAAAGTGCGCGCCGTCCGTAAGATGATCGGAGAAAGGGACATTCTTTTGGAAGTCGACGGCGGCGTCAACGCGCAAAACGCGCCGCTTTTGCGCGAAGCGGGCGCGAATGTGCTGGTAGCGGGGAGCAGTGTGTTTGCTTCCGCTGACCGCGCGGAAGCGATCCGTATTCTGCGCGGTTAAGGGACAGGCACATATTTTCTTTCCTCTGTGTAGAATAAAGGCAGAAGAGCAAATTTCCGCGTCGGGCGGAACGCGAGGAGGGAAAAAGCATGAAACAGTGGTTGTTCCGCAGTCCGCTGGGGTTGATCTGCATAGCGGCGGGTATTCTCTTCATTCTGTGCAACATTCCTCTGCGCGCAT
>JAGCSD010000004.1 GCA_017964345.1 Clostridia bacterium | reverse complement strand
GCGGGGAAATCAGCAAGGTGTGCAGGGGACGGTTGTCGGCAAGCAAAAACGGATACACGCCCGACGCGCATCCCTTGACCTCGCGCATGATACGCACGCAGAACGAGGAAACCGCTTCCACGTGCCGTATATCCCCTTCCGAAACCGCGTACGTGCCGGTAAACCCCACGCGATTTCCTTCCACCGTCATAAAACCCGCGCGCTGTCCTTCCAAATGCGCGTACGGAGCGTCCCGGCACAACCGCCGCCACATCGTCGCCGCCTCCTCGGCGGTAAAGATTTTTCCGTCCCGGCGGCAAAGTCCCTCCTCGCCCGGCGCGTATTCGCTTCTGCCGCAGCAGAAATACACCGGCTTGCCCACGCGCAGGCGGATCTCCGTGACCTCACGCTTATCGCGTTCCGTCATGGCGTTCCATGTTTTAGCGATGTACGGCGGAAGGATCTGCAAAAGTTGCTTCAACCGTTTGTCCCTCCTTTCGTGTCAATCCTATGCGACGTCTTGTCCGAATAGACGAAAAAAAAGAATCTGCGAAACGCAGATTCTGTAAGAAAAGAAGAATTTGCTGTCACATACTGCCCAGCACCACAGAGATTTCCAGTGTAACCTCACCGCGCAAGACGGTCAAAACGACGGTCTGCCCCGGTTCGCAATCGTCGAGCTGTTCCATCAGATCGTTGACCATCATAACGGCTCTGCCGTTGAACGCCACGATCACATCGTCCGCTTGCACACCCGCTTTTGCGGCGGCGCCATCTTCGACCACCTCCGCCACACGGACGCCGAGCGGCTGATTATCCTGATCCACAAGCGTTCCGACCGACGCCTGAATAGCGGCGTGCGTCACCTTGCCCGTTTCAAGCAGCTGATTTGCGACCTTCATCGCCTTATTGATCGGAACGGCAAAGCCCATACCCTCCACTGAGGCACCGGTGATACTCTGCCGGGATTTCATCGTATTGACGCCGATGACTTCCCCCCGGATATTCAGAAGCGGTCCGCCGCTGCTGCCGGAGTTGAGCGCCGTATCCGTCTGAATCATTTTGAATCGGTATACATTGGAATCCACCGCGCGCTGCAGTCCCGACACAATGCCCACGCTCAGGGAAAACTCAAAGCCCATGGGACTCCCGATTGCCAGTGCGTACTCGCCCACCGTAACCTGATCCGAATCGCCGCAGGTAACCGCGGAAAATTCTCTGTCCTTGCGCTGATCGTCTTTGATTTTCAAAACGGCAATCTCACTGCGCTCATCGCCGCCGAGAATATCCGCGTCGTACTCGTCGCCTTCATAGGTCCTGACCTTGACGGCTTCTATTTCCGTGATCATGTGATTATTCGTCACGATCACGCCGTCCTCGCGGATAAAAAAGCCGCTGCCGGAACCGTATTTCGTCAATTTTCCCTCATACGTTACATAGGTCGTAATGACCACGACACTTTCGCAGTTTTCCCTGAAAACGCGGGAAAACGCCGTTTCACGTTCGGGATCGACCGACGACGGGAGCGGTGTGGTCGCGGGCAGAGGTGCGGAAGCGCGCGGGGACGGCGGCGGATCTATCCCGATCGACGCGGGGAATTCGCGCAGCATCGCCATCAGCACCAGCGCGGTAATCAATACCGCCGCCAACACGATCAAGACGACCGTGCCGACGCTGACGCCCCGTTTTTGCGAAGAATCAAAAAACTCGTTTTTCATAGACTACCCTCTCTCGTCCGCAAGCGGCAAGGTAAAAGTAAAAGCGGTGCCTTTTCCGAGCGTGCTTGTAACGTCAATCGTTTCCCCGTGCTGCTCAATAATAGACTTGACAATGGAAAGTCCCAGTCCCGTGCCGCGCGTTTTGCCGCTGCGCGCCTTGTCAACCGTATAGAAACGGTCCCAAATAAACTTCAAGTCCTCTTCCGAAATGCCTGTACCTTCATCCTCCACGGTCACAATCGCTTTCCCGTTTCTGCGCTCAACGCGCCAGATCAGTTTTTCGCCGTTTTCGGTAAACTTAATGGCGTTGTCCGTCAGATTCTGCAGAATTTCGTCGATCTTGTCTGAATCGGCGTACACCATGACTCTCTCTTCCGGCAGGTCGACTTCCGGCACAATGCCTCTATTTTCAATCGTCTGACTGAACCGCAGAATAGTCCGGCGAATCGATTCATTGATATCAAAATCACATTTGTCCAGCTTTTCTCTGCCCGATTCCAGGCGACTCAGGTCCAACATACTTTTAACCAGGGCGGACAGGCGTTTCACCTCGGAAGAAACCACTTCCAAGTACATTTTATGCTTTTCTTTCGGAATGGTACCGTCCAAAATCCCTTCCACAAAGCCGTTGATGGATGTCATGGGAGAGCGCAGTTCATGCGCAACATTGGACACGAATTCTCGTTTGGAGAGGTCTGACGCCGCCAGTTTTCCCGCCATATCGTTGAACTGCTCCGCCAAATGACCGATCTCATCTTTTTGGCGAAAATGCACGCGTTCGTCAAACTTTCCCTTGGCGATGCGCTCCGTGGCGCTTTCCAGCCGGCGCACACGCCACACGATGCCGCGAATGGATAAAAGAAGCACCAAAAGCCCCGCGACAATAATCACGATAGCGGGAATCCACAGCGTAAACACAATGCGGTTGAACGTTTCGTTGACCGTTGCCAGATCAGTCGTAATGATCAGAATCGCCCACGGCTTTTCGCTGCTGTTTTCCGCGCGAATCGGCACGGCGACGGTGGAAACATTTTTCCCCAGCGTTTGATCGTAATAATCCGAACGGACATACACACGGTTTTCATAATAAACCGTATCAAACAATTCGTCGCCGACAAACGTATCGTCGGTCAAAACAATCAGGCGATTTTCATCCAGTTCGTAAAAAATACGCCGGGACGTGGTATTCGCAATCAAAATGGTAGCGTCAAAATCCCGCGCCGCCATTTTCAGCACCGGAATCGTAGCGCCGCGCTCCAAATCAATAAGCGCCAAATCGCCGCGCTCATATAGGGACGCAATCTCTTCCGCACAGTCTTTGATGTCGTCCTCGCGCATTTTGGTCAGATTATATTTATAAGAAATCGTCAGTGTCATTCCCAAAACGCCGATGAACAGAAAAGCCAACAGCAGATAAATCGCAATCAGTTTAATCTGCAGCGAGTGCCATTTCATTCGCCCACGACCTCAAATTTATATCCGATCCCCCACACGGTTTTCAGACTCCATTCGTTACCGCCGCCGATCTTTTCCCGAATGCGCTTGATATGCACGTCCACCGTACGGGAATCCCCGAAATACTCAAAGCCCCACACCTGTTCCAGAATCTGTTCGCGGGTGAACACCTTTTGGGGGTGGGACGCCAAATAATAGAGCAATTCGATCTCCTTGGGCGGCATATCCACTTTTTCGCCCTTATACAGCACCGTATAGTCGGCAATGTTGATCTTCAGATCCTTATACTCTACGTTTTCATTGGCAGGCGTGCGCTGTACCGAACGGCGCAGGACCGCCTTGATACGGGCGATCAGTTCCTTCGGTTCAAACGGCTTGACCACATAGTCGTCCGCGCCGAGTTCCAACCCTACCACCTTGTCAAACAAGTCGCTCTTGGCGGAGAGAATAATGATGGGCGTATCGCTGATCCTGCGGATCTCCGTGCAGACCTGCTGTCCGTCCAGCTCCGGCATCATCAGGTCCAACACAACCAACTTGGGCTGAAACGAACGGAAGAGATTTACCCCTTCGACGCCGTCGCCGGCGGTTGCCACCTCGTATCCCTCTTTTTCCAAATACAGTTTAACCAGCTCGGAAATATGTTCGTCGTCGTCAATAACAAGAATCTTGGTTCTATTTGTCATACCGCCCTCTCCTACTCCGAAAAATTTTGTTTTATGTCTATATTATAACATATTTTAAAGAAAAAGCGAGTGTTTTTTTACATTTTCATCTCCACAACGGTCACACCGGCATCGCCCTCGCCGTAAGCGCCCATCCGAAAGGATTTGACCTGCTTATTCGTTTTCAGATAAGCACTGATTGCACTGCGCAAAGCACCCGTACCCTTCCCGTGAATGATCGTAACCGTCTGTATGTGTTGCCCGAACGCCGAATCGAGGTAGCGATCCACGTTCAGCACGGCTTCTTCGGCAAGCTGACCGCGCACATCCAGCGACAGCGGAACGGCTTCCGCGGTTTTATGCACGCGCGCGCCTCCCTGCACGGCGGGTTTTTCCTCCCGCACGGCGGAAAGCGAAGACGCGTCGACCTCGGTTTGAATCACGCCGAAACGCACCATGACCTTGCCTTTCCCGTTCGGGCGGGTGAGCAGAACGCCCTCCTTCTGCAGGGTTTCAGCAAATACCGCCATGCCCGGCAGAAACTCCCTGATTGCTTCGCCTTTGCGTGCAGATGCTTCCGGCTCCTCCTGCGGCACAGTTTTATTCAGTTTTTTACGCAGTTCACGCGCCTTGAAAATAGCGGACGGATCGTGTTGCTCACTCAGTT
>JAGCSD010000120.1 GCA_017964345.1 Clostridia bacterium | reverse complement strand
GAAAACACGCGTTTTTGCTCGGGAAAACGCAGATGCGTCTGAAACCCGACCATGTTATACAGCGTATCGCGGGCGTCGTCCTGCCGCAGTTGAACCACGGCGTACGGACGTTTTCCCGTGTGCGGATCGGTCAGACCCACGGGCTTAAGCGGCCCGAACGCCAGCGTCTGCATTCCGCGCGCCGCCATGACTTCCACCGGCATACACCCCTCAAAGACCTGCCCCTCAAAGCCATGCACGGGTGCGGTTTCGGCATGGATCAGTTCCGTCACGAAGCTGTCGTACTGATCCCGATCCATCGGGCAGTTGATATAGTCGTCGCCCCTGCCGTATCGTCCGGACACAACCGCCTTGGCAAAATCGATGGATTCCTTGGTGACGATCGGCGCCGCCGCGTCAAAGAAATGACAGTGTTCCTCACCCGTCGCCGCCCGGATCGCTTCCGTCAGAGAGTCCGAACAAAGCGGTCCCGCCGCCACGATCACGGGTTTTTTAGGGATCTCGGTGACTTCACAGCAAGTAAAAGAAAACGCGGGAAAAGAAAACAGCGTATCCTGAATAAAATTAGAGAACTGTTCCCTGTCCACCGGCAAAGCGCCGCCCGCGGGTACACGGGAGGCTTCGGCGGCACGCATGATCAGCGAATCAAGGCGCCGCATTTCCTCTTTTAACAGCCCCGCGGCGTTCTCGAGCCGATCCGATCGCAGAGAGTTGGAACAAACCAGTTCGGCAAATCTGCCGCTTGTATGCGCCGGCGTCAGCTTTTGAGGGCGCATTTCGAGCATTTGTACGGCAAAGCCGCGTTTTAACAACTGATAGGCGGCTTCCGAACCGGCAAGCCCCGCGCCGACAACCGTGACGGTCATGTTTCGTTTTTGTCCGGCGCGTCCTTGCGCTTGGCTTTACCGTACTGACAGTCAAAGCTGTTGCACATGATCTTTCCCTTGAAGCCGCGCACCAAGAAACCGCCGCATTCGGGGCATTTCTCCCCCGTGGGGATCCCGGCGGAGGCGAAATCGCAGTTCGGGTAATTGGAACAGCCGTAAAACTTTTTCCCTTTTTTCGAAATGCGCTGAACCAGCTTGCCGCCGCATTTGGGGCAGGGTTCTTTGATTTCATCCTGCGGAAGCGGCTTGGTCGTTTTGCAGGCGGGATAGTTCGGACACGCTAAAAACTTGCCGAACCGCCCCGAGCGAATGACCATGTTTGCCCCGCATTTCGGGCATTTTTCTTCGGTCTCTTCCACGGGAATTTTCACGCGGTCAATCTGATTGGCTTTATCGAGCGATTCCTTGAACGGCCCGTAAAAATCACTGACGACTTTCACCCAATCCTTTCCACCGTGTTCAATATCATCAAGATCTGATTCCATGTTGGCGGTAAACTTCAGGTCAACGATCTCCGAAAAATGCGCGGCGATCATATCCGTTACCGTCACGCCGAGCGACGTGGGCTTTAATTGTTTTTTCTCGCGCTCGATATAATCACGCTCCAGAATCGTGGATACTGTGGATGCGTAAGTGCTCGGTCTGCCTATCCCCATAGCTTCCATTTCCTTGACCAGTGACGCCTCATTATACCGCTGGGGCGGCTGCGTGAAGTGCTGGGATGGATCAAAGGCGAGCCGGATCACCTCGTCCCCCACGTTCATTTCCGGAAGCGAGGTCGATTTGCTCTCCTCATCCTTATCCGCGTAAATCGACAGAAATCCGTCGAAAATACGCTTGGAGGAGGTAGCTTTGAACAGATACCCGTTATCCGACAGGATGCTCACCGCGATCGTCGCGTACTTGGCGGAAGCCATCTGTGAAGCAACGAACCGGTCGAAAATCAGTTTATACAGCTTGTATTGATCGCTTGTCAGGCTGGAACGCACGCGTTCGGGGGTCAGTTCCATAGCGGAAGGACGGATCGCCTCATGCGCGTCCTGACTGTTCTTCTTCGTTTTATAGAAATTCGGTTTCCCGGGCAGGTATTTGGCGTCAAAATGCGCGGCGATATACGCGCGCACTTCATCGAGCGCCTCGGGAGCCACACGTACCGAGTCGGTACGGATATAGGTGACAAGACCGACCGCGCCGATACCGTCGATATCCACACCTTCGTAAAGCTGCTGCGCCAGCATCATCGTCTTTTTTGTGGAAAAGCCGAGCTTGTGCGCGGCGTCCTGCTGAAGCACGCTGGTCGTGAACGGCGGGAACGGGTTGACGTTCTTACTGCCCGCTTTATATTCGCTGATATGATAAGACGCGTCTTCCAGCGCCTGTTCGATACGCTTGATCTCTTCTTCGCTTTTCGGTTCCGTCTTCCCCTCTGCGGTGCCGTAAAAGTGCGCCGTGAACTTCTTTTTGGGCTTGACCGTGGAAAAGGCCGCGTCCAGCTCCCAATACTCTTCCGGGACAAATTTTTCAATTTCACGTTCCCGATCCACCACCATTTTGGTGACAGCGGACTGCACGCGCCCGGCGGAAAGCCCGCCCTTGATCTTATGCCACAAAATCGGGCTGATTTCATACCCCACAACGCGATCCAGCACGCGGCGCGCCTGCTGCGCGTTGACTAAGTCCATGTCGATCTTGCGGGGGGATCGCACCGCCTCGGTCACGCAGCTCTTGGTAATGGAGTTGAACTCCAGCCGACAGCAGGCGTCCTCGGGAATTTTCAGAAGCGACGCCAAATGCCATGAGATCGCCTCTCCCTCGCGGTCCGGGTCGGTTGCCAGTAAAACGACGTCCGCTTTTTCCGCTTCTTTTTTTAATTCGTCCGCAATGTTTTTCTTGGCGGAAATGAGCGTGTACTGCGGAGTAAAATTCTTATTTACATCTATACCGAGTTTGCTTTTGGGCAAATCGATCAAATGCCCGGTACAGGCAAGCACCTTATAGTCCTTCCCTAAAAAACTCCCCACTGTTTTGGCTTTGTGCGGGGATTCCATAATCATCAGTTTTGCCAT
>JAGCSD010000119.1 GCA_017964345.1 Clostridia bacterium | reverse complement strand
GCCGAGAGCTTTGACCGCGCCATGGACGGTATCATCGAATCGGTTTCCTGCGATATTTTGGGCGATTCCGTCATTATGAAAACACAGACGACCGCCGACGCGTCTTTGGAAATCAAGGACGCGCTGACCTGCAGTGATATGTTCAAAAAAGCGTACGGCAAGAATTTGGTTAGTTTGTAAGGAAAAGCTATGCAGTATATTGACGAAAAAACTTGGATCAAAGACGGAAAAGAAATCGTCGCAGGATCGCGGGACGCCCGGAAGGGCACCATGGCGTACCGCATTCTTGCCGCTCATAATACAAGCGGAAACGAAAAACTTCAAATCCGCTTCGACGCGTTGGTTTCACACGATATCACGTATGTCGGCATCATTCAGACGGCACGCGCCAGCGGGTTGACGGAGTTTCCGCTTCCGTACGCGCTGACCAACTGCCATAACAGCTTGTGCGCCGTGGGGGGAACGCTCAATGAAGACGACCATCTTTTCGGGCTTTCCGCCGCCAAAAAGTATGGCGGGATCTATGTGCCGCCGCACCTGGCGGTCATTCACGCCTACGCGCGCGAGGAACTCGCGGCGTGCGGCAGGATGATCCTCGGTTCCGATTCTCACACGCGTTACGGCGCGCTGGGAACCATGGCGATCGGAGAGGGCGGACCGGAGCTAGTAAAACAACTCCTAAAACGCACATACGATGTCGATATGCCCAAAGTAGTGGCTGTTTTCCTGAAAAACGCACCGCGTCCGGGCGTCGGTCCGCACGACGTGGCGATCGCCTTATGCGGCGCGGTCTTTGCCAAGGGATATGTGAAAAAT
Organism: Clostridia bacterium; assembly: GCA_017964345.1. GTDB lineage: Bacteria > Bacillota > Clostridia > Christensenellales > QALW01 > UMGS1322. The sequence goes on along the minus strand of JAGCSD010000119.1, from coordinate 1,810 downwards.
AAAATTTTGGAGTTCGTCGGACCGGGCATTGCCAACCTGAGCGTGGACTTCCGTTGCGGTATCGACGTGATGACGACCGAAACGACGTGCCTGAGTTCCATTTGGATGACGGACGACAAGGTAAAAGAGTATTATCGGATCCACGGGCGCGAAGACGATTTCGCTTATCTTGAACCCGAAAAGCTTGCCGAGTATGACGGGCTGATCGAGATCGACCTGTCCGAAATCGAGCCGATGATCGCTCTGCCGTTTCACCCGAGTCACGCGTATTCGATCCGACAGTTCAAAGAAAACGCCAAGGACATTCTGGCGCGGCTTGACGAAGAAATCAAAGCGCAGTATCCGAACTGCTCTTGCTGTGTCAGTGATAAACTGACCGGCGACGGCTTTATGACCGATCAGGGCGTGATCGCCGGCTGCGCGGGCGGTATTTTTGAAAATATCGTGGCGGCACGGGATATTCTTGCCGGCGGCAGCACCGGAAACGGCGCGTTTGCGTTAAACGTCTATCCGGCAAGTCAAAGCGTGTATCTCGACTTGATGCAAAAGGGCGTGGCGGCGGATCTGATGGAAGCGGGCGCGATCATCAAAACGGCGTTCTGCGGACCTTGCTTCGGCGCGGGCGACGTGCCGGCGGCGGGGGCGTTCAGCATTCGGCACACCACGCGCAACTTCCCGAACCGGGAAGGCTCAAAGCCCGGCGAAGGTCAGCTTTCGCTCGTGGCGCTGATGGACGCGCGCAGCATCGCGTCCACCGCCAAAAACGGCGGTATTCTGACGGGCGCGGATGAAGAAAACACCGTCTATTCGGCGGTGGCGTACACCTATCACCCCGAACTGTATCAAAAACGCGTGTACGACGGGCGCGGCAAGGCGCAGAAGGACGCGGACTTGATCTTAGGTCCGAACATCGCCGACTGGCCGAAGCTGAAACAGATGCCGGAGCAGGTGCTTTTGCGTCTTGCGTCGGTCCTGCGCGATCCGGTCACAACGACGGATGAACTGATCCCGTCCGGCGAAACCAGCACCTTGCGTTCCAACCCTTACAAGCTTTCGCGCTTTACGCTCTCGCGAAAAGATCCGCAGTACGTGGCGCGTGCCGACGCCATTGCCGCGCAGGAAAACGGCGAGGGCAAACAGACGTTGTTTGCGTCCTTAAACGCCCTGCCCGGCATCCGCGTCACGGATTGTGTGCTCGGCAGCGGGATCTTCGCCAATATGCCCGGCGACGGCTCGGCGCGGGAACAGGCGGCAAGCTGTCAAAAGGTGCTTGGCGGTTGGGGAAACATCGCGCGCGAATACGCGACCAAGCGGTACCGCAGTAATCTGATCAACTGGGGTATTCTGCCGTTGCTGGCGGACGCGCAGACGGCGGAACAGTTTGCCGTTGACGATCTTGTCTTTCTGCCGGATATTCGCAAAACGCTTGAAGCGGGACAAAAAGACGTACGTGCCTTTTTGATTCGTAAAAATACGGTCACACCGATTTCGCTTTCCTTAGTCGATATGACGGAGGACGAAAGGCAGATCTTGCTTGCCGGGGGACTGATCAATTATTATCAAAACAAATAGGAGGATGCTTCTATGGGATTTTTCACCCGTGATCTCGGTATCGATTTAGGCACAGCCAACACTTTGGTGTATATGCGCGGCAAAGGCATTATTATCCGTGAGCCCAGTGTGGTGGCGGTCAAAGTGTCCGGCAGCCGCCGCGAGGTGCTGGCGGTGGGGGAAGCCGCTAAAAATATGATCGGGCGCACGCCGGGAAACATTGTGGCGGTCAAACCGCTGCGTGACGGCGTCATTGCCG
>JAGCSD010000118.1 GCA_017964345.1 Clostridia bacterium | reverse complement strand
CCGATGGAAAGCGTGGCGGAAGTGTTTTCGGCGCGCCATGCGCGCGAGGCGCTGGAAGAAGGCTGTGTGGTGATCTTTGCCGGCGGAACGGGAAGCCCGTTTTTTTCCACCGATACGGCGGCGGCGCTGCGCGCGGCGGAAATCGAAGCGGACGCTATTCTGCTTGCCAAAAATATCGACGGTGTGTATGATGCCGATCCGCGCAGAGTTCCGTCAGCCAAACGGTATTGTACGATTTCCTTTGAGAAGGTCTTGCAGGATCGGTTGGCGGTTATGGATTCTGCTGCAACGGCGATTTGTATGGATCAGAATATTCCGGTCACGGTGTTCGCCCTGCAGGAGGAAAACAGCATTGCGCGCGTTTGCGCGGGCGAAAAGCTCGGGACGACCGTTGAAAACGGCATCGAAACCGCATTTTATGCCTGATTTGCGAAAGACACGTGAAAAATTTACAAAAAAGATGCTTCGGGCATCTTTTTTTCTTGAGTTTTTACCGTTTTTTTGGTATGATATAGAAAGAAATGGATGGACGGAGGTTTTGAAATATGGCAAATGAGATCATCATGGAAATTGAAATGAATGCGGAAGACAAAATGGGTAAAACGATCACCGTGCTGAAAGAGAACATGGCGGCGATCCGCGCCGGGCGTGCCAACGCCAAAGTGCTGGATAAGATTTTGGTGGAATATTACGGCACGATGTCGCCTATTATTCAAGTGGCGAACGTATCCGTGCCGGAACCGCGTATGCTTCTGATCACACCGTGGGATGCCGCAATGGTGCAGCCTATCTGCAAGGCGATCCAGATGTCCGATTTGGGGATCAACCCCAATACGGACGGGAAAACCATTCGTCTGATCTTCCCGGAGCTGAACGAAGAGCGCCGGATCGAGCTGACCAAACAGGTCAGAAAATATGCCGAGGAAGCCAAGGTCGCTATCCGTTCGATTCGTCGGGATGCGATCGAGCAGTATAAAAAACTGAAAAAAGACTCTGAAATCACGGAAGACGACGAAAAACGCGCGGAAGAGGCCATGCAGAAAACGACGGATAAGTTTGCTTCACAGGTTGATGCACTGTCTGCCGAGAAGGAGAAGGAACTGCTCTCCGTTTGATTTATGGAAAACACAAAGGTACCTCGCCATGTGGCGATCATTATGGACGGTAACGGTCGTTGGGCGCGCAAACGCGGCTTTCCGCGCAGTGTCGGGCATCGCGCGGGAACGGAAAATGTGCGCAAAGCGGTCAAATACTGCGTGCGAAACGGAATCCGGTTTTTAACGGTGTACGCGTTTTCTACGGAGAATTTTCGTCGCCCGCCGGAAGAGGTGGGCATATTGATGCGCCTGCTGGTGGAGTATTTTGAAAAAGAAATGCCGGAACTGAAAGAAAACGGCGTCCGCTTGAATGTGATCGGGGATGTATCCGCGTTTCCGGCGTATGTGCAGGAAGCAATCCGTAAAGGGCTGGACGCCACAAAAGAATGTGAAAAGCTGGTGCTCTCCATCGCTCTGGGTTACGGCGCGCGCGCGGAAATCGTGCAGGCGTTTCAAAAGATGTTGGTATCAGGCGAAACCGATATTACCGAAGAAACCGTTTCCCGCTATCTCTATACCTCGGATTTGCCGGATCCCGACTTGATTATTCGCACCAGCGGGGAAGAGCGGCTGTCAAACTTTCTTCTTTATCAGGCCGCCTATTCCGAGTTTTATTTTACCGACACGCTTTGGCCGGATTTTGACGACGACGCTTTTGACAAGGCGGTCGCGGAATACGCTAAACGCGAACGGCGGTACGGAGGCGTTGTATGAATTTGTTGAAGCGCTGCATCAGCGGCGCGATCATGATCGTGTTGGCGGGGGGCGCTCTGTGGCTGGGCGGATGGTTTCTGGCGGCTGTCGCGGGCGTCGTCAGCGTGTTGATGATGCTGGATGTGTCGTCCGCTCTGCGTGCCGGCGGATACCCGGTTTCACGTCCGGTTTTGATTTCCGCCGCCGCGTTGCTCTTTCCGGCGATATGGTTTTTCGACCTGCCGGGGTACCTGCTCGTGACGGGACTTGCTTTACTGGCGATCACCCTGTTGACGGTTTTGAAGAAAGAACCGGATTTCAAAGGCGTGCTGGGTGGATTTTTCGCTTTGATCTATCCGCTTTTCTATGCGTTTATGGTTTTGTCCCTCGCGCTGGCGGACTGCAAAAACGGTACCGTTTTAGGGAAAGAAATCATTCTGGAAACCGTAGCGATCGCTTGTGTGGCGGACGCGTTTGCCTATCTGGGCGGCAGCCTTTTGGGAAAGCGGAAGTTCTGTCCGGCGATTTCACCCAAAAAGACCGTGGCGGGCTTTCTTGCCGCGTTGATCGGCGGCGGCGTCGCGGGCGTATTGCTTTCTTTCTGGAATTTCGGCGCATTGCCGCATGATATGCTTCTGTGGGCGCCGGTCGGCGTGTTGTGCGGCGCGGTGGGACAGCTCGGCGATTTGCTTGCCAGCATGCTGAAGCGCCATTGCGGGATTAAGGATTACGGTCAATACATACCCGGGCATGGCGGCATGATGGATCGTATGGATTCCATCGGCGCCTGCCTGATCGTAGTTGTTTTATGTATGCATCGGTTTGTGCAGAGGGTTTTATGAAACATCTTGCTATTCTCGGCTCTACCGGATCTATCGGCACCCAGGCGCTGGAACTGGTACGCCTCTACCCCGAGCGGTTCCGCGTTGTCGCGCTGGCGGCGGGACATAACGGTGAAGCCCTTTTGGACCAAATTCGGGAATTCAAACCTTTGGTCGCATCGCTGGACGACGAAAAAGCCTATGCAGCCATTCGTGATCGCGTGCCGGAAGGCACCGTGCTTTTGTGCGGACGCGAAGGGTTGGAAGCCGCCGCGTCTGTCAAGGAGGCGGACATGGATTTGGTTGCCGTGGTCGGCATTGCCGGTCTGCCCGCGGTCATGGCGGGGCTGAAAGCCAAAAAGCAGATCGCGCTTGCCAATAAGGAAGCGCTGGTCACGGGCGGCAAGCTCGTTACCGCCGCGGCAAAGGCAAACGGCTGCTCGCTTTTTCCTGTCGACAGCGAGCATTCCGCCATTTTTCAATGCTTGCAGGGACGGGCGGACAATGCGATCTCCTCTATCCTCTTGACCTGCTCAGGCGGTCCTTTCCGCACATGGTCAAAAGAGCAGATCGCGCGCGTCACACCGGAGGACGCGCTGAAACACCCGACGTGGAATATGGGGAAAAAAATCACGATCGACTGCGCTACCCTGATGAATAAAGGATTGGAGATCATAGAAGCCTGCTGGCTGTTTGACGTGCCGCAGGAGAAGGTGCGTCCGGTCATTCATCCGGAGAGTGTTGTGCATTCCGCCGTGGAGTTTTGCGACGGCGCGTTTATCGCGCAGATGGGGGAACCGGATATGAAATTGCCGATCCTCTATGCGTTTGCGTATCCCGAACGTTTGTTCTGCGGCGCGAAACGGCTCGATTTGACCGCCCACGGCGCGTTGACATTCTCAGAACCCGATACAGAAAGATTTCCCTGCCTTGCCCTGGCGCGCGAGGCGATCAAGCTAGGTGGCAATATCCCCGCCGCGCTCAACGCCGCGGGCGAAGAAGCGGTCGGGCAGTTCTTGGCGCACAAGATCGGTTT
>JAGCSD010000015.1 GCA_017964345.1 Clostridia bacterium | reverse complement strand
GGATTTCAGAACAAGCTGATTGGTGTCGGCGACCACAGCGAAGCGCACCCCGCCGGGAAGCTGTATGACTTCTTGTACGGGTTCTTCGCCGCCGGGCTGCTCACCGCCGGGTTGTTCGCCGCCGGGTTGTTCACCGCCGGGTTCCTCACCGCCGGGTTCCTCTGTAACCAGCGTTACGAATTCGGATTTGTCGTCGTTGATCGTTTTCAAAAGCACAGCGTCGCTCGCGCGATCCGTCCAAATCATATAACTCGGCGCCGGCGCCTGGTGATCTGCGTCTAACTTCATATTAAAACGCACATAGAAGGAGTTTATCGGCTGAGGTCCGTCGGTATACGTAATATTGTCGCCGTCCACATTGCAGGTAATCGATAAATCCGCCTCCTGATCGGGTTCGATCGTCGTCCACTCGCCATCGATGCCCTTCATATTGGCAGCGCTCTGCAATCTTGCCTGCACGAAGATCGCCGCGTCACCGGTGTTCTTGACATGGAACACTTTGGTGACCTTATTTTCTTCGACCGGTTCGCCGGACAGGATACCTTCGCCGTTCCAACGGCTATAAATATCATCTTTGTCCATTTCGGTGAACGCAACGGCGTTTCCGACCGAAGCGATCGCCGCGACCGCAGCCTCATCGCTTTCGGTGACATACGTGAAGAAGTCGGGGCTGTTGCACTCCTCGACCATTCCTGTCAGGAATTTGTCTACCGGAGCGCCGTTGGCGCACCAGATCAAAAGGTTTCCGTCCACTTGATGAGTCGGATTATCCGGATCCTCAACGTCGATACGGAAAACAAGATCGGAAAGCGTGTACTTATCTTTGGTGTTAAATGCCAGTGCAAACACTTCAAAAGTGCCCGGCGCGATCGTCTTTTGGACTTGAGCGATATTTGAACCGCTATTATCAATAGTAGTATCGCCGTTTCGTACCCAAATCTTGACCATTCTCGGTGCGTCGCCCAGATTGTAGGCCACGTACGTTCTGGAGAAGTTCTTGTTGCCTCCGTACACATCAGCGTCCGTTATGGGACTGGTCTGCAGCTGGAACGCATACCGGGACGCATGGCTCGGTTCATCGGGACGCGAATACCGAATGCCGACATAGTTTTCCTTTGCGTTGACGGTCAAGAGGCTGCCGAACGTCACCATCGAAACGCAGGCAAACACCATCGCCAACACCAGTGCTAAACTGATTAGCTTTTTCATGTTCTATCTTCCTTTCTTTTTATGCCCTATGGCATCATTCACGTGTTAGTATACTAACTTCTTGCCCGAATGTCAATAGTTTTTTCTCAATTCCGTAAAAAAATTTTTACCAGTTCGCTTTTTTGGCGCGCCGGCGCGGTTTTTTCGTGTTCGCGGTTCCGATAACGCCGTTCATATCCGCCCGCCGTCGTTTCTACGGGTGCAGATGCGCGTCCAACGCCTGCGCGATGGCATCGGCGGCGGCGCAGCGAAACGCGTCGCTTGCCATCAGACGGTCTTCCTCTTCATTCGTCATATAACCCATTTCCAGTGTGACAGCCGGTACGCGGCTCCAGTTGATGCCGGTCATGGTGTCGGTTTCCCACACATATTCCTTGCGAATGCCCGTCCGCGCGCAATAGACGTCCAAAAGCGTTTCCGCCAGACGCCGGCTTTCGTTATACAGTTCGCCGCAGGCGGGGTTTTCACGGGTAGAACAGATCGTCAGCGCGCCGCGGGCGTTTTTGTTGTCGGCACCGTTGGCGTGAATATGCAGAAGCACCGCCGCGTGCGCATCGTTCGCCATGGCGGTGCGTTCTTGATTGCTGATCGATACGTCCGCCGTTTCATGCGTCATAATCACGGTATAGCCCTTTGCCAAAAGCGCGTCGCGCGCATACAGCGCGACCGCTAAGGTCAGTTCGCATTCCGGAATGCGCGTAAAAACGCCCTGCGTGCCGGCAGTAACCTTTGCTTTCATCACGTCCGTCGCGGGCGAATTGGCTTCCTTTTCGCTCATGCCTACGCGCTGATGCCCCGGATCCAGGACGATCACGCAGGCGGCGTTTTCCCCGAACCCCTCGTGTCGGATATTCACGCCCGCCTGCGCTTGCGGCGTGACAAGCGGCTCGGGCGAAGGAGTGGGAGAAACGGAAACGGCGGTCGGCGGTTGCGCCGTACCGGCAGGCGCGGTTGTTTGAACGGACGCGGCGGAACGCGGCAAAAGCGGCTCGCTGTCCGCGGGCGTCGCTATAGCGAACTCCGTTTCCTCCGCGGGAGGCGCGCTTGCCGTTTGCGCCGACGCGGCGGACGCAAACGCGGTCGGAAGCACCTCCGCTTCGCCGAAAGAGCATCCCGTCAAACAAAGACAGAGGATCCATCCGAAAACTTTACCGATCCTTTGCTTGTTCATCGGGAAACTCCAAACGATAAGAACAACGCTTTTCCTCCGGCGGCAAGGTCATAAAGTCGCTTCATACTATTCCTGTTGCCTTCATTCCTGCTTTTTTCGACATTGTATCAGACAATTCGACGCCTGTCAATAACAACCGGCGCTTGCCGCGTGCAAAAAATCCATTGCAAAGAATGCCGGAGTATGATACAATAAAACGGAATAACAGCGAGGAGTGTGACGTCTTGCGATACCGTCTGCCGAAGAAATCCGTCCGCCTGGACTATCTTTTCAATATGTTCGGCAGCACGGCAAACGCGGCGGTTTCGATACTGCTTCTGATCGTCGTCAGCCGCGTGCTGGGCGAAGAAGAAGCGGGCGTGTTCACGCTGTGCTTTTCCACCGCGCAAATGATGTATATCATCGGAGAGTTTGAGCTGCGCAGCGTGCAGGTGACCGACGCCAAGGAGGAGTATTCTTTCGGGCACATGATCGCGTTCCTCCTGCTGACCACCGCCGCCATGCTGATCGCCACCTTCGGGTTTATGCTCTTTCACGGCTTTGCCGGCGAAAAACTGATCGTTATGCTCCTTCTTACCTTATATATGGCGGTACTTTCGCTTGCGGACGTGTTTCAGGGCGACTTGCACTATCAGGGGTATCTGTTTTTAGCGGGACTGGGACTCGGCGGTGAAGTGCTCTCCGCCGCGTTTGCATTTCTGATCACGCTCGTAATCACGCGAAACCTCGCGCTGTCGATCCTTCCCATGATCGGCGCGGCGCTTCTGTGGCTGTTTCTTTACGAAATACCTTTTGCCGAAAGTCTGACGCCCGCGCGTCCACGCTTTGAGGGCAAAAAACTGCTTCATCTGCTGCTTACCGCGGCGCCGCTTGCGATTTCAGTGTTCTTGAACCAGTTTGTTTTCAACGCCCCCAAGTTTGCGATCGATACCTTTCTGACGGAAGCGGATCAATCGCATTACGGCTTTTTGGTCATGCCGTCGTTTGTCATCAACCTACTGAGCCTGTTTGTGTTCCGTCCCCGACTGGTGGCGCTTGCCGAACAATGGCATAACGACCGCCGAACGTTCTTCCGACAGGTGCGCCGTCTGTACGTGTGGGTGGCGCTGGCAACGGCATTGACCGTGCTTGCCGGATTTGCGGCGGGCATCTCGGTGTTGAATTTTTTATACAACGCGCGCCTGAACGATTACCGCTTTCTTTTGGTTCTGCTGTTGCTGGGCGGCGGATTTTCCGCCGGTTGCACGCTCTCCGTTACCCTGCTTGCCGTGATCCGTAAACAGGCGTTCGGTCTGATCGGTTACGGCGCGGCGGCACTGCTTGCCCTGTTTTTACCCGACCTGTTTGTCAGGCATTTCGGCTTTGCCGGCGCGGCGTACGCGTTTTTAACGGAAGCGGCTCTGCTGTTTATCTGCCTGATCGTGATTTTCACCGTTTGTGCGCATACACACGAACGCACGCAATCCACTGCCACGGAGGAATATTTTGAAATCCAATAAGCTAAACATCCTTGTTCTGCTGCTTTGCGGCGTGATCATCATCGGTTTTGTTTTCTTTTCGTCCGGCACGGAAAACTTAGCG
>JAGCSD010000117.1 GCA_017964345.1 Clostridia bacterium | reverse complement strand
ACGTTGTAATCCGCACACGGTGTCGTTAGTGCGAGAATATCATCACGGGTGATCGCGCCCTCGGTGCGGTAGTCAACCAGTTTTTCCAGCTCATGCACCAACGCTTCAGGACGCGGATCAGCGTATTCGAGCAGGAAAGTAAGGGCGTCCGGTTCGATCTGCCGCCCGTGCGCGTGCAGGGATTTTTCAATCCAACGCGTCAGTTCACTGTCGGAGAGTGCGTTGAACTCCACTACGGCGGCGTTCTGCAACGCCTTAAAAATACGTTTGCGCTTATCGGGCTTTTCGCAGATAAACAGCAGAACCGTCGTGTCTGTCGGGTGCGCCAGATAGTCCGCCAGCAGTTCCTCGTCTTCGCCGGATCTCGTTAAAAACACGCTGTTTTCCACGATGACCAATCGCTTTTCGCCCATAAACGGAATCGTCTGCGCTTGTGCGCAGATTTCTCCGCCTGTGGCGCTCTCCGGCAGTCGCGTCAGATTCACCGTCTGCATCTCTTCCGGCACGACTGCCGAAATCAATTGCTTGACAGCGCTTGTCAGCACGTGGCGTTCTTCCCCGCAAAACAGATAAACCGGACGGATATCTCCGGCGCGCAGAGAACGAAAAAATTCAGTATGATTCATAAATTCTGACCTCGTGAAAGGGGTGTACGTCGATCGCTTTCCCCAAAGTGATCCAGACACAACCGTAATAGGCGGTCGGGTATACCGCCGTCGCGGCGGCATCGTCTTCCCGACGGGAAATCAGCAGATCCGTGTGACTGCCCGCCCGTCCGATCGCCGCGTCCACACGGCGGTGCGTGGGCGCGGTGGCCTCTATGAACACGCTGTGTTCCCGATAGGAAACCATCAGTCCGCCCTCGACCGGCGTGAAAACGGCTCGCCCGACGGTAACGGGCACGTTCAATATCCGCGCGGGTGCCGGTAAGTCGGAAGGAATGGTCAGACCGGGCAGAAAATACAGTTCTTTGACGTCGCCCTTCTGCCAAAAGGACGGCGCCCGGTCGGCTTCCGTTTGCGTCAGCACAAATACCGCGTCCAAGCAGCCTGTGTTGTTCGCCACATAGGAGCGGTAGGAAAAGGAATCTTCTGCCGCGGAGTGCACCATGACGTCGGCACCGCATCGGACGTGAACCGCCGGCGTGCGCGTACCTGTTGACAGCGCGCAGAGCGTGACGGTGTTTTGTTCAATCACGGCGGAGCCGATCAGCGCAAAGAGCAGGAGCAAACAACCAACGGCGGCGACCGCGCGTTTGATTGCGCCGCGTATATGCACAAAACGCGAAAAGAACAGAAGCGCGCCGAAAGCGGGTATAAGCAGCCATGCCGAAAATGGTTCCGTTAAAATCGGCGGGGACAGCGACCGCGCCGAAGAAGCCAAAAACAGAAGCAGATACATCATACGGTAGGGAACCATCAGCACAACGGAGGCAAACGGCATCAGCGTGCTGATCAGCAACCCGAAAAACAGCAAAAACAGTGCCATGGAGGCAATCGGTACAAACAGCAGGTTCGCAAACAATGTTAAGGGCGCAAAGCGCCGGAAGACAAAGAGCGTAACCGGCAGAGAGCCAAGCGTGGCGGACAGCGTCAGCGACAGTGCGGAAAACCGATGCGCGCGGTGATATGCCGCTATTCCGAAATATGCGGAAAATGAAAGCTGAAACGAGCAGTCAAACAAGCGAAAAGGATTGACCGACAGGATCAGCAAGCCCGCCAAAGACAGGGCGTTAAGCGGATCGTACCGTGTGCCGAACGCGGAGGCGCAAAGCAGCAGGAGCATCATCAGCGCGGCGCGCAGGACCGACGGGGAAAGCCCGGTCAATAAACAGTAAAACGCCAAAAAGACAGCCAGCGGCGCCAAATAAAATACCGGACGGATCGGCAGGCGGCGCAGAAGCAACAGGACAGCGCCGAGCAGTACGCTGATATGCAAGCCCGACACCGCCAACAGATGCGCCGTACCCGTTTCGGTAAAGGCGGCGTACGTCTGCGCGTCGACCGGTCCGCGATCTCCGGTTATCATGGCGTACAGCACGTCATGTACAGCATCTTCGTCGCCTACGGCGTCGATCTTCTCCCGAATGGAGCGGCGCAGCGAATCAAAAACGGAGTCCGGACGCACCTGATAGGAGATCACCTCGGCGCGAGAGCAGCCGCGGACAACATGACTGCACCGGTCCGCCAGCGCGGAGAGCTGAGCCGAACGTTCGCCGGGCTGGTTTGCGGCGGTGCCGTTTCCGTATGCCGTGCCTTCCGTGCGCAGGACGTAACCCGCGCGGAACGCGTCGGCATCGGTCAGCAAGACCTCCACGTTCTGACAGTCAAACCGCCGTCCGCCCTTTTCGATAACGGCATCTTCCAGTATAAGGGCGTTTTCGCCGGAAGCGGTGTAGATGGCGCTGACGCGTCCCGTGACCGTCGCGTGCGTGATGGTTTCATCATATACGCGCAGGCGCGCTTGGAAAGATACCGTCAGCATCAACGATATCAGCAGCGCCGCGCCCACAAGCAGACGGTGCCGCCGCATGACCAGTGCGACGATCAGCAGAATAAGCAGAATACCCAGCGCGATCGGCGCGCCGAAGTCGGTCAATGCCGCCAACAACAGGACTGTGATCGCCGTCAGAAACAGCGGAAAGAAAAACCGTTTTCCCATCAGGCAAACCGATCAAGGAACGCTTTGGGCAGTGTCAAAAGAGGCTGATCGAGCGCAATGGAACCGGCAAACGTACTGCGTGCCTGATGATCTTCCAAAAGCATGGCGCGCGACGCGCCGCAATAAGAGCAGACGGAAGCGATCAGCGAATAGACGACCGCGTACTCCGCTTCGGGCGAAAGATCGATCGCGAACCGTTCGAAATACTCACTTTTCAGATCGATCCATACGGTGTCGCCCATCTGCACCACATCGTTGACGACGCTGTCGGTTTCCCTTAGCTGCGGCGAGAGCGTTGACAAATATTCTTCGGTAAAACGTTTCAGATCGCTCTTGCCCGGCATACGCGCCACCAGCATGACGGTGTGCGCCAACTGTGT
>JAGCSD010000116.1 GCA_017964345.1 Clostridia bacterium | reverse complement strand
ACCGCCGCGTACGGCGCGCACATCCTGATCTTCGATCATGATTTTTACGGGGTTGATGCCTTCTTTGTAATAGCTTCCCGAGGGCGACGCAATAATAATGAATTCCACGTGCTGAACGGTATGCACGCCTAAGCTTTCATCGTTGCCGAACATGAACGGGCGCAGATACAGGCTCGTGCCGGGCGCCGAGGGCGTCCAGTCCTGCTCAACGCGCACGAAAGTCGTCAGGGCTTCCAGCGCGTCCTCCTCCGGGATCTGCGGCAGGCACAGACGCTCCGCCGAATTGTTCATGCGCCGGATGTTCTCCATCGGGCGAAACATCTGCACTTTGCCGTCCGCGCGGCGGTATGCCTTCAAACCCTCAAATATCTCCGAGCCGTAATGCAAAACGGTGGACGCCGGATGCAGGCTCAGGTTTTCAAACGGAACGATCCTGGCGTTATGCCAACCGTGCTCACGGTCGTATTCCATGCGAAACATATGGTCGGTAAAGACCTTGCCGAAGCCCAGTCCGGCGGCGTCCGGTTTTGCTTTCGGTGCGGTCGTTTTCTGAATGCTGATTTTCATATCAGATTCCTCCCCCTATTCAAAGTCTGCGCCGATCTTCAGCGCCTGATAGTTGGTTTCCAGCATATCGGCGTGGCGCGCCGAGATGATTTTCTTGAGCGTTGCCTGAATGCTTTCTTCGTTAAACTCATTCAGTTCCTTAAAAATCTTGCCCATCAAAATAATATTGGCAAGTTTAGGCATATTATGCTCGCTCGCCAAGCGCGTGGCGGGAATATACACCGTCTTGACGTCCGCGCGCTTGACCTTGCGCTCGATCAGCGACGAATCGGCAAAGATCCAGCCGCCCGGCACCACCGCGTCCTCATAGCGGTCAAGCGAAGGCAGATTCATGGCGATCAGTACGTCGGGATGCGTCACGATCGGAGAACCGACCGCCTCATCGCTTAAAATGACGCCGCAGCTTGCCGTACCGCCGCGCATTTCGGGACCGTAGGACGGCAGCCAACTAAGCTGTTTCCCCTCTGTCAATCCCTTATACGCCAGCAGCTTGCCGGAAAACAAAACACCCTGTCCGCCAAAGCCGGAAAATAAATATTGCGTCGTACTCATTTTGCCGCCTCCTGTTCTGCTGTTCGATCTTTATAAACGCCTAACGGATAATACGGAATCATATTGTCATCAATCCATTTCAATGCCGCCTGCGGCGTCATGCCCCAGTTGGTCGGGCAGGAGGAGACCACTTCAACGAGTGAAAATCCTTTGCCGTCGATCTGATTCTGAAACGCCTTCTTAATGGCTTTTTTCGCTTTGCGGATATTGGCAACGCTGTTGACCGTTACGCGTTCCAAATATTCCGGTCCTTCAAGCTGCGACAGCATTTCGCATACGCGGATCGGATAGCCGCACAGTTTGGGATCGCGTCCGTAGGGGGACGTTTGCGTGATCTGTCCCGGCAGGCTCGTGGGCGCCATCTGACCGCCCGTCATGCCGTAGATCGCGTTGTTGACAAAAATGACCGTAATGTTCTCGTTACGCGCGGCGGCGTGTACTGTTTCCGCCATACCGATGGAAGCCAGATCGCCGTCGCCCTGATAGGTGAACACGATATGGTTTTCCGGATCGGAGCGTTTGACGCCCGTAGCGATCGCCGGAGCGCGTCCGTGCGCCGCCTCGATCATATCACAGGTGAAATAATTGTATGCCATGACAGAACACCCGACCGGCGCGATACCGATCGTTTTGCCCTCGATACCCAGCTCGTCGATGACTTCCGCGACCAAGCGGTGAATGATGCCGTGCGTACAGCCCGGGCAATAGTGCATCGGGATATCCGCGAGCGCTTTCGGTTTTTGAAAAACGACTGCCATTACGCTTCACCTCCGTTTGCCTGTTTGATCGCCGCAAGCACCTGCTCGGGCGAAGGGATCATGCCGCCGGCGCGGTTGCAAAGAGTAACCGGCACGCGGCACCGCGTGGACAGTCTGACGTCCTCGATCATCTGTCCCATGCTGAGTTCCACCGAAATAAACGCCTTGGCGTGCTTGGCGGCATCGGCGAACACTTCTTTGGGGAACGGCCAAAGCGTGATCGGACGGATCAGCCCCGCTTTGATGCCCTGTTTTCTGGCTTCGTTCACGGCGTTTTTGGAAACGCGCGCCGCGATGCCGAACGCCGCTATCACGACTTCCGCGTCGTCCACCATATATTCTTCCGCCATGGCTTCGTTCGCTTCCACCTTGGCGTACCGCTCATAGCGGTCAGAGTTGAACTTTTCCAGCTCTTCCGGCACGAGCGAAAGCGAATTTATACTATTGTGGAAGCGGGCGCACTTGGTGCCCGTGACAGCCCACGGCTTTTCCGGCTGCGGCTTGACCGTGATATCCAGCGATACCGGTTCCATCATCTGCCCCATCGTGCCGTCGGCAAGGATCAGCGACGTCATGCGGTATTCATCCGCCAGTTCAAAGCCTTTGACCGTCAGTTCCGCCATTTCCTGCACCGAAGCCGGCGCCAGCACGATCATGCGGAAATCGCCGTGCCCCGCGCCGCGCGTCGCCTGAAAATAATCCGACTGACTCGGCTGGATACCGCCCAGTCCCGGACCGCCGCGCTGAACGTTGACGACCAGCGCCGGCAGGTCGGCGCCGGCTAAATACGAAAGACCTTCGCTTTTGAGTGAAATTCCCGGGCTGGAGGACGACGTCATCACGCGTTTACCCGTGGACGATACGCCGTACACCATATTGATAGCGGCGATTTCGCTTTCCGCTTGCAGAAACGTACCGCCGATCTTGGGCATTTTTTTCGCCATATAAGCGGCGATCTCCGTCTGCGGCGTGATCGGATAGCCGAAATAATGACGGCATCCGGCGAGGATCGCGGCTTCCGCGATCGCCTCGTTCCCTTTCATCAAGACTTTTTCTGCCATTTTGCTCACTTACCTTTCTACTTGGATCACACAGTCCGGGCACATCAAAGCGCAGGAGGCACAGCCCACACAGGCACTTTGATCGGTGATCTCGGCAGGGTGATGACCTTTTTTGTTGATCTTTTCGTTTGCCAGACGCAAGAGCTTCTTCGGACAAGCGTCTACGCACAGCCCGCATCCCTTGCAAAAGTCTGTTTTGAACGTCAGTTTTGCCATATATCTCACTCCTTATGAATTTCCGGTTTTTGCCGAAAAAGTTGTCGGTTTTTCCTGCAGGACAAGCGGAAAAAGATTGTCGATCTTACTTTCCAGCGCCGGCAGCAGATCGTATTTCACACACGTCATGACCAGCGGCAAGCCTGTCACGTTTTCTATTTCTTCCGCGTACCGCACGGAAGACAGTACGTCTTCCGCCGTGGTTTCCTCCCCCAGATTGGAATTGTTGACGATGCCCGTGAACGGCAGACCACTCGCCGCGCGGATCTCGGACAATACCTCTACAGCGGACGCGGCGTCCGGCGTGAGCGGGCGAAAGCGGTTGACCACGGCGAGCATCTCAAAATCCCGCTCTTCCCATATCGCGGGCGCGAGCCGTCCCAGCGCGAGCGCCCCGCGGTCATCACCGCCTACGTCGATAACGACGCGCAGATCCTTATCGTCCGTAATTTGGTATATTTCCTGCGGCAGGGCGGGAAAATCCACGTTTGAGCCGGCGTACGGCGAACAGATCAGCTCGATCCCCGCTTTGGCAAGGTCTTCACTGCTGTCCTTGGTACGGAAATACGGGTTGACGATATCAAGGTCCGCGATCGCCACACGGTCGTATTGTTTGCGCAAAGCGAGCGCGTAATTGACCGCGATGTTCGTTTTACCGCTGCCGTAGTGTCCGCAGAAAAGCGTGATGCGCTTATTCATAAGAGGTTCCGGCGAATTTTACCGCTCGTGGTTTTAGGCAGGCTGTCACGGAACACCACGATACGCGGATATTTGTACGGCGCCGTGTGCTGTTTGACGTAATTCTGGATCTCTTTTTTCAACTCTTCCGTGCCTTCTTGCCCGGGAACCAGTACGATGCTCGCTTTGACGACCTGTCCGCGCACCGGATCGGGCGCCGGGGACACGCCGCATTCCAAAACATACGGCAATTCCATAATGACGCTTTCGATCTCAAACGGACCGATACGGTAGCCGGACGACTTGATCACGTCGTCCACGCGCCCCACATACCAGTAGAAACCGTCCTCGTCGCGCCAAGCGGTATCGCCCGTATGATAAAAGCCGTCATGCCAGACTTCTTTTGTCTTTTCGGGATCGCCGTAATACCCGGTAAAGAGTCCGCACGGCGCGCCGTCTTTCACGCTGACGACGATCTCGCCCGTTTCGCCGTCCGCCACGGGATTGCCGTCGGCGTCGATCAGGCGAACGTCATAGATCGGCGCGGGCTTGCCCATCGAACCGATTTTATGCTCTTCTCCGCGCAGATTGCAGATGATCATGGTGCTTTCACTCTGTCCGAAGCCCTCCATGATCTGCAGTCCCGTCGCCTTCTCAAACTGTTTATAGACTTCGGGGTTCAGCGCCTCGCCCGCCGTCGTCATGTGTTCGACGGAAGAAAAATCATAGTGGGAAATATCCTGCTTGATCATCATTCTGAGCATCGTCGGCGGCGCGCAAAAGGTGGTAATGTGATATTTGGCAAACATCGGCAGGATATCGGCGGCGTCAAAGCGGTCAAAATCATATACGAATATTGCCGCCTCGCACAGCCATTGCCCGTAAAGCTTGCCCCACATGGACTTCGCCCAGCCGGTGTCGGAAATCGTCAAATGCAGACCGTCGGGATCGACGCAGTGCCAGTATTTGGCGGTATGGAAATGCCCGAGCGGATATT
>JAGCSD010000115.1 GCA_017964345.1 Clostridia bacterium | reverse complement strand
CGGCGAACTGCCGCAGGCTCTCCGCCACAGCGGTATTTAAGACAATGTTCGCGTCTGAAATCGACGCGTTGGAGCCGAGCATACGGACTTCGAACTTGTTGCCCGTGAAGGCAAACGGACTGGTGCGGTTGCGATCGGTGCTGTCCTTGGGAATGCGCGGCAGAATATGCACGCCGATCTTGATCTGCTCTTTTTCTTTGGCGTCATAAGGCTTGCCGTTGTCGATAGCGTCCAAAATGTTCGTCAGCTCGTCGCCTAAGAATATGGAAACGATCGCCGGCGGCGCTTCGCTGGCGCCCAGGCGGTGGTCGTTTCCCGCGCTGGCAACGGAAATGCGCAAAAGATCCTGATACTCGTCCACCGCCTTGATAACGGCGCACAAAAACAGGAGGAACTGCGCGTTTTTCTGCGGCGTGGAGCCGGGATTGAGCAGATTCACGCCCGTATCGGTGCAGATCGACCAGTTGTTGTGCTTGCCGCTGCCGTTGACGCCGGCAAACGGTTTTTCCTGCAAAAGGCATACCAGATCGTGGCGTTTGGCGACCTTCTGCATCAGTTCCATCGTCAGTTGGTTGTGATCCGCGGCAATGTTGGCGGTGGTATACACGGGAGCCAGCTCGTGCTGGGACGGCGCCACTTCGTTGTGTTCGGTCTTGGCGAGCACGCCCAATTTCCAAAGCTCTTCGTCTAAATCGCGCATGAACGCGTGCACCTGCGGATTGATCGCGCCGAAGTAATGGTCTTCCATTTCCTGTCCCTTGCTCGGCATGGCGCCGAACAGCGTGCGCCCGGTATAGATCAAATCCTTCCGTCTGTCGAACAGCGCTTTGGGGATCAGAAAATACTCCTGCTCCGGTCCCACGGTGATCTTCACACCCGCGGCGTCGCTCCCGAACAGCGGCAGGATGCGCTTGGCTTGACGGTTGATCGCCTCCATGGAACGCAAAAGCGGCGTTTTTTTATCCAGCGCCTGTCCGCCGTAGGAGCAAAACGCCGTGGGGATGCACAGCACGCCGTCCTTGACAAACGCGTAGCTGGTGGGATCCCACGCGGTATAGCCCCGCGCCTCAAACGTGGCGCGCAGACCGCCGGAGGGAAAACTCGAAGCATCCGATTCCCCCTGGATCAGTTCCTTCCCCGAAAACTCCATGATAACGTGACCGTCATCGACCGGAGAAATAAAACTGTCATGCTTTTCCGCCGTAATGCCGGTAAGCGGCTGGAACCAGTGCGTAAAATGCGTAGCGCCCTTTTCGATCGCCCAATCTTTCATGGCGGCGGCTACCACGTCGGCAATGCCGGCGTCCAAATGATGCCCGTGCTTGGCGGTCCACTGGAGTCTGTCAAAAACCTCCGGCGGCAGCATGCGGCGCATAGCGTCTTCCCCGAAGACGTTGGAAGCGAAAATCTCCGTCACATGGCTCATGGTATACATCTCCCTATTGTAAGGTATAGTTCATTATACCCATAGCTCGCCCGTTTTGTCAATCGTTTTTACATTCGCCGCCAAAGCGGGAAAATATGTATTAACAAATTTTCGGTTTTATGCTATACTAAAAGAGGAAAAGTTAAGCCATATATTTATTTGCATGAATGCACATATAATAATTTTTCAGAGAATACGGATATTTTCGGAGGAACGCCTATGCGCTTTACCAAAATGCACGGAATCGGCAACGATTACGTATACTTTGACTGCACAAAAGAAGACCTGCCGGATCCCGAAAAATGGGCGGTCAAATTGTCCGACCGGCACAAGGGCGTCGGCGGGGACGGGATCATTCTGATCCAGAAAAGCGACAAAGCGGATTTTAAGATGCGGATGTTCAATGCCGACGGTTCGGAAGGCAAGATGTGCGGCAACGGCACGCGATGCATTGCCAAATACGTCTTTGACCGCGGACTGACGGACAAAACGGAACTGACGCTGGAAACGCTCGGCGGTATCAAGCATATCACGGTGTTCCCGGGACTCAGCGGCAAAGCGGAAACCATCCGCGTGGACATGGGCGCGCCGGTACTGGATCCGCCGAGCATTCCCGTAAAAAGTAAAAAATACCCTGTCATTGACGAAGAGTTGACAGTGGACGGCGTTGTCTACCGCGCCACCTGCGTTTCCATGGGCAATCCGCACGCGGTCATCTTTGTCGAGGATCACGCCGCGTTCCCGGTGGAGCGTGTGGGCAAAGCGATCGAAAATATGCCGTCTTTCCCGGAAAAGGTCAACGTGGAATTTGTCCGCGTGGATTCCCCGCGCGAGCTGACCATGCGGGTGTGGGAACGCGGCAGCGGTGAAACGCTTGCCTGCGGCACCGGCGCGTGCGCGGCGGTCGTGGCGTCGTGCCTGAAAGGGTTTTGTCCGCGAAACGAAGAAGTTACCGTTCATCTTTCGGGCGGTGATCTGCATATTCTCTACCGCGACACCGTGCTGATGCGCGGCGGCGCGACGTTCGTCTTTGACGGCGAGCTGATCGAAGACTGAAGGAGGCGTATCATGTTTCAAGCCAACACCCGCTACCGGGATCTGAGTGAGAGTTATCTGTTCGTGACCGTGGCGCGCAAAATGCGCGAATTTGCCCAAGAACATCCCGACGCCGACATCATCAAAATGAGCATCGGCGATGTGACGCGCCCGATCGTGCCCGCCGCGCGGGACGCGATGCTCCGCGCCGTAAACGAAATGGCGACTTCCGAGGGTTTCCGCGGCTACGGTCCGGAACAGGGTTACGATTTTCTGCGGCAGGCGATCGCCGGCTATTACGCCTCTCTCGGCGTGACGCTCGATCCGGCGGAGATCTTCGTGTCCGACGGCGCCAAGAGCGACTGCGGCAATCTTCCGGATATCCTCGGCTCCGGCAATCGGGTGCTGATACCCGATCCCGTCTATCCCGTCTACCGCGATACGAACATCATGAACGGCAGTGAGGTCCGTTTTATGCAGGCGACGCAGGAAAACGGTTTTCTGCCGCTGCCGGATGAAAACACGGAAGCGGACGTGATCTATCTTTGCTCCCCCAACAACCCTACCGGCGCGGTATATGACCGCGCGCAGCTGAAAAAATGGGTGGATTTCGCCAACGCGCACGGCGCGCTGATCTTGTTTGACGCGGCTTATGAAGCGTTTGTCAACAATCCGGCGCTTCCGCGCAGTATCTTTGAGATCGACGGCGCGCGCCGATGCGCGATCGAATTGTGTTCGCTCTCCAAAACCGCCGGCTTTACGGGCGTGCGATGCGGCTATACCGTGGTGCCGCAGGAGCTTTGCGCCAACGGGCTGTCCTTAAATAAATTATGGCTTCGCCGCCAATCGACGAAATTTAACGGCGTGTCTTACATCACCCAGCGCGGCGCGGAAGCGGTTTTCACTCCCGATGGATTGAAGCAAGTGCGGGAAAATATCGCCTATTACCGTGAAAACGCGCGCACGCTGACCGATATGCTGGACGCGCTTGGCTGGTGGTACACCGGCGGCAAACACTCGCCCTACGTTTGGTTCCGCTGTCCCGATCACATGGATTCCTGGTCTTTTTTTGATCGACTGCTTACCGAAACGCAGGTCGTCGGCACACCCGGCGCCGGATTCGGCGCGTGCGGCGAGCACTTTTTCCGCCTGACCTCCTTTTCCACACACGAAAACACGCGTGCCGCCGCCGATCGGCTTTTGCGCGCGTACCGATAAAGCGCAGACGAAGCGCCAAACAAAAAAGGAGCGTTCTTTCATGGACAAAGAAAAGATCGACCGCATCAACGTCCTGGCACGCAAATCACGCGCGGAAGGGCTGACTGAGGAAGAAAAAGCGGAACAGCAGGCTTTACGCGACGAATACCGCGCCTCTGTTCGCGCGAATTTCGCGTCCACGCT
>JAGCSD010000114.1 GCA_017964345.1 Clostridia bacterium | reverse complement strand
TCTTCCTTACGGTATAATAGGAATGAAAAGGCTCGTCAAGAGCAAAATAAGGAGGATGCAACATGGGAAAATTTGTTATCAGAGAAACGGCAACCGGCATCAAGTTTGACCTGAAAGCCACCAACGGCGAAGTCATTGCCACCAGCGAAGTGTATAAGTCCGAAGCCGCCTGCAAAAACGGTGTACAAAGCGTCATCAACAACGCACCGATCGCCAATCTGGAAGATCAGACCGCAGAAGGTTTTGAAACACAGAAAAACCCGAAATTCGAAGTGTATACCGACAAAGCCGGCGAATTCCGTTTCCGCTTGAAAGCCAAAAACGGCGAGATCATCGCCACCAGCGAAGGATATAAAGCCAAACCATCCTGCCTGAACGGCATTGAAAGCGTCCGTAAGAACGCCGTTGATTCCAAGATCGAAAAAGCGTGATCATGATACCGCTTGGCGCTTCCGCTTGAAACGGAAGCGTTTTTTGTTTTCGCGGTTTAGGCGGCGCGGGTCGAAAGATTTCGCGATAAAACGAATAAACCGCAAGCGCCCCGTTCATACTGATGGTATGAAAGGGGCGTTTTGATGATGAAAAAATGTATCGTTCTCCTCTTGGTCGTTTTGTGCGCGATCCCCTGTTTTTTGCCGCAGAACAACGCCATCGTTCGCTTACATATCCGCGCCAACAGCGATCGCGACGCGGATCAGGCGAAAAAACTCGCCGTGCGCGACGAGGTGAACGCGCTTTTGGCGGACGGGCTGGTTGCCTGCCGCACAAAAGAGGAGGCGCTTGCCTTCTTGGAAAGCAAACAGGTCCAACTGAAAGAAACAGCGGAGCGCATCTCCGGGCAGAGCGCCGCCGTCACACTGGCGGAAGAGGATTTCCCGACGCGCGTATACGGGGAAACGGTATATCCCGCGGGACGTTACAGCGCCCTTGTCATTACGCTCGGCGCGGGGGAAGGGCATAACTGGTGGTGCGTGGTATTCCCGCCGATGTGCTATGGCAAGTCGTCTTCCGGCAAAACGGAATATCGCTCGCTTTTTCAAATATTATGGGAGAGGTTGACAGGACGATGAAACGAATCTTTTGTGTATTCCTGATATTGGCAACGCTGTGTATGACGGTTTCCGCCGCGTCGCTTTCGCGCGGAAGCCGCGGCGACGACGTGAAAGCCCTGCAGACCGCGCTCAAACAGCGCGGATTTGATCCCGGCGCGGTAGACGGCATTTTCGGCGCGCGCACACGGGAAGCGGTGATCGCCTTTCAAAAGGCAAATAACCTGACGCCGGACGGCGTCGCCGGACCGAAAACGCTGGCGGCGCTCGGTTTACAAACGCAAAGTACCGGTGCCTCGTCGGACGTGTATCTGCTGGCGCGCGCCGTGTACGCCGAGGCGCGGGGCGAAGAGTATCTGGGCAAGGTCGCCGTGGCGGCGATCGTTCTGAACCGCGTGAACGATCCCGGGTTTCCCAATTCCGTTTCCGGTGTGATCTACCAGCCGGGCGCGTTTGATTCCGTCAGTGACGGGCAGATCAATCTCTCGCCCGACGAGGAATGCATTCGCGCCGCGCGGGACGCCTTTGCCGGCTGGGACCCGACGGGCGGATGCCTGTATTATTATAATCCCAAGACAGCCACAAACAAGTGGATGCTGTCCAAGCCCGTCCTCTTGACCGTTGGCGAACACGTTTTTTGCAGGTGATGCGTATGAAACAAACCGTTAAAAAATCCGGTATGATCGTATGGATCGTATTTTTAACACTGCTTGTCTGCGTAATGAGCGCGGCGGCGATCTCGCAGGCGGCACGCGCCAATGCTACCGAAACGCAGTGGGAAAACACATTGCGCGCGTCCCTGCAGGAAGCGGTCGACACACTGCGCAACGTGGAAAACGACCTGTCCAAACTGCTGATCACCACCGATGAGGCGGCGACACGGCAGGAGCTTTCCGCCGTGGCGCTCAAGAGCGCGGCGTGCGCGCAGGCGCTTTCCCGTCTGCCGATCGTCGCCACGGGCGTGCAGAACACCTTAAAATTCGCCAATCAACTTTCTTCTTACTGCGTGACGGCGCTCCACTCTTCCGTCGACCTGCCCGAAGATTTAGACGAACGGCTTGCCGCGTTTTTTACCACCTGTCAAAGCGTCAACGAAGAGCTGGCGCTCGTCGAAGCGCAAATGCTTGCGGGCGAGCTGGCGCTGACGGACGTGCAGAAGCAGACCGTGCCGACGGAAGGACTGTTCGGCAGTATTGCCGATGATCTTTTGGAATACCCCGCCGTGATCTTCGACGGACCGTTTTCCGACGGGCAGGCGGAAACCACGCCCAAACAAACGCGCGAGGACGTTTCGCGCGAGCAGGCGGAGGAAACCGTGCGGAGCTTAGGCTATTCCTGCCCGTACACGGGCTTGCAGGAGGGCGCGATACCGGTATACGTGTTTTCCGACGAAAACGCGACCGTACAGATCACGCGGGCGGGCGGTCTGCTCTATCAGATCCTTGCCGCAAACGTACCCGGTGAGGAAACGATAGATGAAGAGACGGCGGCGCGGACAGCGCAGGCGTTCGCAGACGCGCTGGACCGCGGAACGATGCGCAACGTGTGGCGGGAATACGGCGCCGGGACGGTCACGTTCAATTTCGCGCCCGAAGAAAACGGCGTGCTGTACTACCCGGATCTGCTCAAGATCAAGATCTCGCTTGAAAGCGGCAAGGTGGTGTCGTTTGAAGGCAGGAACTACTGGGTGAACCATCACGAACGCGCGCCGGAAACGCCCGCGCTTACCGCGGACGAAGCGCGCGCGCGGTTAAAGGACGGTTTTGCGGTCGAAACCGAACGGTTATGCGTGATCTCCTCGTATCAGAAAGAAGTGCTGTGCCGGGAGTTCTTCGGCACCTACCGCGGCATGGAATACGCCGTGTATTTCGCGGCGTCCGACGGGCGCGAGGTGACCTCGTTCCGTATCCTTTCCACCGAAACCGGCAAAATGGTGTTGTAAAAACAGGCATTCTCCCTTGTGCTTTTCCAAAAAATGTGGTACAATATGCCCAAGGAGAGATGAAACATGGAACAGAAAAAGCTAACGGAACTCAAAGCCAACGAAACCTTTGAAGGCTTCGTCATGATCCGCTCGTTCGTCGTCAAGACGGGGCAATCGGGCAGGAATTATCTGGACCTGACCATTACCGATCCGTCCGGCGAAATGAACGCGAAATACTGGAATTATTCCGAAACGCAGTTTGAAAACTACCATACCAATATGCTCATCAAGGTGCGCGGTACCGCCACGCTTTGGCAGAACGCCATGCAGCTTCGCATCGAGCGCGTGCGCCCCGCCAACGATTCCGATCCGGTGTCGCTGGAAGATTTCGTGCCCAGCGCGCCCAAGTCGGGCATGGAGATGATGCGGACGCTGGAGGACTACATTGCCCGCATCGAAAAACGCGACCTGCACGACATCGTGGTCTATATCATCGGTCAGGTGCGCGAAAAACTGCTTTACTACCCGGCGGCGCAGTCGAACCACCACTCCGTGCGCGGCGGTCTTCTGTATCACACGACCACCATGCTCGCCGCGGCGGACGCCATGTGCAAAATCTATACCGAACTGGACTCCGATTATCTCTTCGCCGGGTGCATTCTGCACGACATCGAAAAAACCGAGGAGCTGGATTCTTCCGAACTCGGGCTTGTCAAGGATTATACGATGAAAGGTCTGCTGCTCGGTCACGTGGTGCAGGGACCCTTGCGCATCGCCGAAGCGGGACGCGCGGTCGGCGCGGACGATCAGACGGTCATCCTGCTCCAGCACATGCTGATCTCGCACCATTACGAGCCGGAATTCGGCGCGGTCAAGCGCCCGATGTTCCCCGAGGCGGAAATGCTCCACTACCTCGATATGATTGACGCGCGGATGTTTGATTTCCGCAAGGCGCTCGCGGAAGTGGACGAGGGCGGATTCACCGAACGGCAGTGGCGCCTCGACAACCGCCGGTTGTATAAAAAAATCGAAGAAAAAGAATAAACCCGTCCCCCTGCTCATACGCTCTGATGAACAGGGGGTTGTTGTATGGGTTTGGAAGAACAGATCGACGAGGCGTACCGCGCGTGGCAGCAGGCGATCGCGGTATTCAATAACGCCGAAACACCGGAAGATATCGATTACGCCGTGTATAACATGGAAGCCAAACGCCGCCACTACACGCGGCTGATGGCGCAGATGCGCGCCGAAAAACAGGAGCATGACTTTGAATAAGCGGGATCACAGTGATCCCGCTTGTCTTTGCAAAACCCATTGTAAAAAAAGAGGTAGTGTGATATAATACAGGATAATAAAGAACCGCGTAGGGAGAAATCCATGAAGAGAATCCTGTTTATCACCAGCGAAGCGAATCCTTTGATCAAAACCGGCGGATTGGCGGATGTGACGGGTGCCCTGCCCAAAGCATTAACGGGCGACGACGTGCGCGTGATCCTGCCCAAATACGGCTGTATCAAGCCCGAATGGGTGGAAAAAATGCGCTATATCACAAATTTCACGGTCGATCTGGCGTGGCGGAAACAATACGTCGGGCTGTTTGAGATGGAGATCGACGGGATCATCTATTATCTGATCGACAATGAGTTCTACTTCCGCTCGCCGCACCCGTACGGCGAAATGCGCGGCGATATTGAAAAATTTGCGTTCTTCTGTCGCGCTGTGCTTGCCTCCCTGAAAGTTTTAGACTTTCAGCCGGACATCCTGCACTGCCATGATTGGCAGGCGGCGCTCGTGCCGGTCTACCTGCACGACTCTTTCAAAAACGACTTGTTTTACGCTTCTATGCGTACGGTGCTGACAATTCACAATCTGAAATTTCAAGGTATCTGGAGCCGTGACGCGCTGGAAGACATTTTCGGACTGAATGAAAAAACGTACTTCCGCGAAGACGCCATGGAGGCAGGCGGCGCGATCAATATGCTCAAGGGCGGCATCGTGTTTGCCGACCGCGTAACGACTGTCAGTGAAAGCTATGCCGAGGAAATCCGCACGCCGTACTACGGCGAGGGACTGGACGGGCTTCTGCGCGCCCGAGAAAACGTCCTGCAGGGCATCGTCAACGGCATCGATACCGATCTGTTTGATCCGGCGACCGATCAGAGCCTTGCCGCGCCGTTTTCCGTATCGAACATGGTTTCGGCAAAAAAGAAAAACAAGGCGGCACTGCAAAAAGACGTGGGCTTGAATGAGGACAAAAACTGCCTGCTCATCGGTATGGTGACGCGCTTGACCGAGCAAAAAGGACTTGATCTTGTCACCTGCGTTCTTGACGAGCTGTGCGGCGACGCGATCCAACTGGTGGTGCTGGGTACGGGCGAGATGCGATATGAAGATATGTTCCGCCGCTTCGCCGCGCATCATCCCGGCAAGGTCGCCGCCGTCATCGGCTATGACGACGCCCTCTCCCGCCGCGTGTACGGCGGATGCGACGCGTTTTTAATGCCGTCGCTCTTTGAACCCTGCGGCTTGAGCCAGCTGATCGCTTTGCGCTACGGCGCCTTGCCGATCGTGCGTGAAACCGGCGGTCTGAAAGACACCGTGGAAGCATACAACGAATTCGAACAAACCGGCACTGGCTTCCGCTTTGCCAACTATAACGCCCACGAAATGCTCGCGGCGATCCGCTATGCCGAACGCGTGTTCTTCGACGCGCCCGCCGCGTGGCGTGCGATGGCAAAACGCGCCATGAAAAAAGATTTCTCCTGGCGCGTCTCCGCCAAAAAATACGACATGCTCTACGAACAGCTCGTGCCGCGCGCGAAACGGCAATAGTAAAAGACAGCTCTGTAAAGAATGATCTTTCAAACAAAACGCGGACTGCCGTCATACGGATCCGCGTTTTGT
>JAGCSD010000113.1 GCA_017964345.1 Clostridia bacterium | reverse complement strand
CGTTCTGCGATATCTGCCGCGCGACCGGGTACTGCTCGAAACCGACAGTCCGTATCTTTCGCCGGAGCCGCGCCGGGGCGAGCGGAACGATTCATCCAACTTGGTTTTTGTGGCGGAAAAACTCGCCACGCTGTGGAATTGCACACCGCAGGAAGCGGCGGACATCACCGCGCAAAACGCACGACGTATTTTTAACAAGCTGAACGCATAGGAGGAACGCATGGAATTAAAAGACGTTATGACGCTCATCGGCGGATTGGCACTGTTTTTGTTCGGCATGAACCTGATGAGCAGCGCGCTGGAAAAACGCGCCGGCAACAAGCTCAAGCAATTTCTGAGCAGCGTAACGAGCAATCCGTTCAAGGGCTTTTTGCTCGGCTTGGGCGTTACCTTGCTCGTGCAGTCCTCTTCGGCGACGACCGTGATGGTCGTGGGCTTTGTGAACTCCGGTCTGATGACGCTGGGACAATCTATCTCCGTCATTATGGGCGCCAACCTCGGCGCGAGCGCCACAAGCTGGCTGATCTCTCTGCAGAGCATCCGCGGAACAGGCGTTTTGCAGGTTTTCAAGCCCGAAATCTTCGTTCCGGTGCTGGCGCTGATCGGCGTATTTCTGTATGTATTCCAAAAAAAGGCGCGCCGCAAGGATACCGGTATGATTCTCTTGGGCTTTTCCGTCCTGATGTTCGGCATGGAAATGATGTCCGGCTCCGTAGCGGGCTTAGGCGAAGTCGAAGGCTTTCGCAACATGCTTCTCTTGTTTAAAAACCCCGTGCTGGGCGTCTTGATCGGCACCGTGTTCACGGCAATCATTCAATCTTCGGGGGCGTCCGTGGGCGTACTGCAGGCGCTGACTGTGACCGGCAGTGTGACGTACGCCACGGTCGTGCCGGTCGTCATGGGACAAAACATCGGCACCTGCGTCACCGCGATGATCTCGTCGGTCGGCGCGTCGAAAAACGCCAAAAAAGCAGCAATCATTCACCTGTCGTTCAACGTGCTGGCAACGCTCATTCTTCTGCCGCTTTTCTATCTGCTGAACCATTTTCTTTCCTTTGCGTTTATGGATATGGCGGCGGATTATGTGGGCGTCGCGCTCGTGCATACGGGTTTCAAACTCGCGGCACTGGTCATTCTGATGCCCTGCTCAAAATATTTGGAACTGCTTGCCGATAAGTTGGTGCCGGAAAAGAAATCCGTCGAATCAGAGCTTTTGGACGAACGCTTCCTGAACGTGCCGTCGGTGGCGCTGGAGCGGTGCCGTACCGTCACGGTCGCGATGGCGGAGCTGTCGATGCAGTCGATTCTCGACGCATTTGCGCTGATGGAGCATTTCAGTGAAAAAGACGCGGATCATATTCGGGATGAAGAAAACCAAGTAGATATGTACGAGGACAAGATCGGTTCCTATCTGGTCAAGCTCTCCGGACGCAGTCTGAACGAGGCGGACAGCGCCGAGGCGACCGAACTTTTGCACGTGATCGGTGATTTTGAACGCATCAGCGACCATGCCGTGAACATTGTGGCGTCCGCCGAGGAGATCCACGACCGCGGCATGGAGTTTTCCGAATCGGCAAAGAAGGAACTCCGCGTGATCGTCAGCGCCGTGCGCGAGATCCTGTCGCTTTCGCTGACGGCGTTCCGCGATAAGGACCTGCACGCGGCAGTCAAGGTGGAACCGCTGGAACAGGTCGTAGATTTTTTACAGGAACAGCTCAAAAAACAGCACATCTCCCGTCTGCGCCGCAACGAATGCACAATCGAACTCGGTTTCATTCTGGCGGATTTCCTGACAGATTTGGAACGCGTGTCCGACCACTGTTCGAATATCGCCGGCTGCATTCTGGAAATCACACACGACAATATGGAGATCCACGAATACCTGCGCAAGGTCAAGGGCGGACAAATGCAGGAGTTCAACGATTTGTATGACCAATACAAAGAAAAATATTCCTTACCGGAGTAATTGCTCGGGCGTGCCGCAAAACAAAAACCGCGGCACGCCCGTTTGTTTTACAGTTGTGAAAAGCCTAAACTGACGCGCAGGGCGTTTTCCACGCGTCCCATTGCCGGCGGCGTCAGTCCGCCGAGCTTTTCTTTCATGAGCGTTTTATCGATGGTGCGGATTTGTTCCAGCAGAACAATGGAATCCTTGGGCAGCCCGTAGAGGCGGCTTTCCAGTTCTATATGCGTCGGAAGTTTCGCCTTCGTGGTGCGCGAAGTGATCGCCGCGACGATGATCGTCGGACTGTAACGGTTCCCGATGTCGTTTTGCAGGATCAGCACCGGACGGACACCGCCTTGCTCGCTTCCCACAACGGGCGAAAGATCGGCGTAGTAGATTTCGCCCCTTTTGATCACGTTGGTTCCCCCTTCTTTCGCGGAAGGCGAGAGACGCGTCGCTTCTCTCCGCCTTAAAAATCGACGATCCTGCTCCACAGGCGTGCCCACGCGCGGTTGACGCACGCCCAGGCGCGGTAGCCGATTTTCATTTTTATTCTATGACGGTTCCGTTCTTTTTGTCCTGCCCGTCGTGTTTTCATGTTGTTTCCTTTCCTATTATGGAGCGCTTTTTTACGCTTCATTCACTTTTTTATTGTTTGCATTGCGCGCGATGCTATGTTTTTTTCTTTCTGCCAGCGACTGTTTGTATGTTTTGTGAAAATTTGATTATAATTCAGATAAAACGCGCCAAAGCCGTTGACAAAAAAACAGTTCCGTACTATAATGACAACAGAATTAGCACTCGAGCACGTTGAGTGCTAACAATGAAAGGAGGAAGCGGCATGGAAGAGTTAACCGAGCGGCAAAAACAGATTCTGCAAACGATCATTGAAGACTATATTGTCAGTGCAATCCCTGTCGGTTCGCGGACGCTGTCCAAAACCATTGCGCTTTCCTCCGCCACCATCCGCAACGAAATGAGCGACTTGGAGGAACTCGGGTACTTAGAACAGCCGCACACGTCAGCGGGGCGTGTGCCGAGTCAGAAAGCGTACCGCTTTTACGTGGATCATCTGATCCCGATGACACAGCTCTCGCTCTCCGAAATCAGATACCTGCGCGCCTATTATGATAAGCGAATCGGGCAGACCGGTGAAATTCTGTCCGACGCGGCGCGTGTGGTCAGTGAGCTGACACAATATGTTTCGGTGGTCACGCCGCCGCGCGTCAGCGGCGTAAAAGTCAGCAGCATCCAGTTGATGCCCGTCAACCGCATTACCGCTATGGTCGTACTGTTGACCGATACCGGCATGGTGCAGAACACACCGATCGTTCTCCCGCGCAGTGTGACGCCCGACGAACTTTTGAGTATGTCCGGGCTGCTCAACCGATTGTTTGCCGGCAAGAACGTCAGCGAAATCCATCCCGGCGTGCAATACGCGGTGGAAAACGAAATTGCCGACCAAAAACAAATTTTCGATACGATCTGCGCGGTGTTGGAAGCGCGTCTTGAGAGCGAGGAAAACCGCGTGGTGGTCGAGGGCGCCAGCAAGATGCTCGCCCATCAGGAATTCAGCGACGTGGAAAAAGCCCGCGCGTTTCTCCAGCTGCTGGAGGAAAACGACAAGCTCGGCGAGTTGGTCAACGAAGGCGACGGACGCGTCAGCGTACGGATCGGCACGGAAACGGGCTTGAACGATATGAGTATCGTGACGGCAACGTATTCGGCGGGGAACCGTCATTTAGGAAGGATCGGCGTCATCGGTCCGACACGGATGCAATATGATAAGGTGCTGTCCGTGCTGGAACAGGTCGGGCAGACACTGAGCGAAATTTTCAGTAAGCAGGAGGAGGATGACCATGAAGAAAAATAAAGCGGAACAGCCGGACACGGAAGAAACCGTGGAGGAAAAAGAGACCGCCTTGCCGGAAGAGGAAAACGCCGCGGATAATTACGAGCAGCCCGCGGAGGACGCGCCGGTACAAAAAAGCAAGGAAGAAGAATACTTACAGTTGGCGCAGCGGATCCAGGCGGATTTTGATAACTACCGAAAGCGCAATATCGCCTTGCGCGCCGACGCGCTTGCCGACGGCAAAGCGGACGCGGTCAAGGCGTTTCTGCCGGTAATAGACAATTTAGAGCGCGCCTTGGAAACCGAGCGGCAAAACGGTACCGAGGGTTCTCTGATGGAAGGGCTTGAGCTGGTGCTCAAACAAATGACGCAGGTCTTAAAGGATCTGGGCGTGGAGGAGATCGACGCGCTGGGCAAGCCGTTTGATCCGGAGTGTCACAACGCCGTCATGCAGACGCCCTGCGGCGAAGGGCAAAAGCCCGGCGAGATCGCGGCGGTGTTCGCCAAGGGGTACCGCTTAGGCAACAAAGTCCTGCGCTACGCGATGGTGCAGGTCACCAATTAAGCAAACGACGCGTGTACGCGTTGTCCATAAAAAAACATTTCAGGAGGATATAGATTATGAGCAAGATTATCGGTATTGATTTGGGAACCACGAATTCCTGTGTAGCAGTCATGGAAGGCGGCGAGCCTGTTGTTATTCCGAACAGCGAGGGTTCCCGCACCACGCCCTCGGTCGTGGCGTTCAAGGACGGCGAGCGCCTGGTCGGCGCCATCGCCAAACGGCAGGCGGT
>JAGCSD010000112.1 GCA_017964345.1 Clostridia bacterium | reverse complement strand
TTGGTAAACTGGATGCCGTACAAGCTTCCTCCCGGCTGTGCCGGCACGGAAAGCGTTTTGGTCGTCATTTTCAGCGCGACCGCGGTGTAGGCTTTGTTCAGCGCGATATCGTAGGAAGCCAAATACGCGTCGTCCATACACTGCACGCTGATCGGATTTCCGCCCGCGTCGCAAACGGCGATCACCGCGTTCACGCCCGCCGCGCGCGCCTTTTCTTCCACACACTCGGTCAGAGCGCGGCAAACGTCAAGCGACAGCACGCCGGATGAGGAAAGCAGAGCGGAAACGAGATGCTCCATAGCCTTCTGCACGGGAATCTCTCCTTACTTGCCCAGTGAAGCAAGCACTTTTTGGTGATCTCCGCCACCAGCGCCGCGTCGCCGGTCTTGTTCTGCGCGTTCCCGCATGTGCAGGCGCCGCCGCAGGAATGGCAGCTCGGTTTACCGTCCTTGTTATTGGGGCAAAGATTCGCCGGATGCTTACCTTTTAAGCCGAACTGACGGCGGATCTCATACAAACGCTCGACCTGCTGAGGCGTCAGTTCTTTCGGCCCGCCTAAATGACGGGACAGATACAGCAGTTTCGCGTAAAACTCCACGGACTCCATCTTGTGATACGCGTTCAAAAGCGAGTCGGAGTACGTCAGCGCGCCATGATTCTCAAGCAGGACCGCGTCAAAGCTCTGCAGATATTTTTCCACCGCGTCCGGAATTTCCTCAGTGGAAGGCGTGCCGTAATCGGCGATCGGCACACAGCCGAGCGCGATGACCGCTTCGGGCATGATCGGCTGCGTCAGCGGAATGCCCGCGATAGCGAAGCTCGTCGCGTACACGGGATGCGCGTGCACCACGCTCATGACGTCCGGGCGCTGCGCGTATACGCGCATGTGCATCTTGATTTCCGAAGAGGGTTTGAAACCGGGGTTGGCTTGAATGACCTGCCCTTTGGCATCCACTTTGCAGATGTACTCGGGCGTCATGAACCCTTTGCTGACGCCGGTGGGTGTGCAAAGGAACTCATTGTCGTTGAGCTTGACGGAAATGTTGCCGTCGTTTGCCGCGACCATGCCCTGGTTGTAGATCCGCTTGCCGATGTCGCAAATTTGCTTTTTGATCTCGTACTCTGTCATGTTCTTTTCTCCTTTATGGATTTTGTTGCGTTTATTTTACACTATTTGCGGAAGAAAGTCAAGAATTTTTTGTTGGTTTTTGTTGGTTTTTTACTATTTTTTTTGTTTTCGTCCGCTTTTAGACCGATCGATCGTACAAATGCGGGTATTTGAGCCGTTGAATGTATGCCGCTTCTTTTTTTCTCTCCGCGCGCGGATCGAAGGTTTCCAGAAACTCCCGCAGTTCCGTCACGCCCTCGCCCGTTACGGACGAAAGATAAAATATCTTTTTCACGCCCGTCTGCTTGAGCCAGTTGGTCACGCGCGGCAGGTTGGCGTTCGGCTTGTCGATGCCGGTGATGATACCGATCACATAGCGGTTGCACATATTGACGATATTGGGCGAAAACAGACTGTACGGCTCGTCCGCGCTCATCAGAAGCCCCACGATATCGGATTCATAGACAAACACCGCCACCGCGCCGCCGAGATGGCGCTCCTGAATATACTCGCCGGGCGTATCGATCATCAGCTCGGTATGCTTGACGTCCTGCGTTTTGAGGTATTGCAGGTGCGCGTCGGTCAGTGCCTGCGTCAGCGTCGTTTTCCCGGCGCCGCTGCGACCGATCAGGATCAGTTTGTTCATGTTTTGGTGATCGGGCAGACCGTGAATCGCAGGGTTTGCGACACATAGGCGCAAACGGCGCCCACCGAGGATTCCACCTGGGAAACGGTGCCGGTCACGATCAGGGTACCGGAAAAGCGATCCACGAAACCCAGAAGCGCGCCGGACGCCTTGGTGGCAATATCCGCCGCGATGATCGCCGTTTCGGCAGGCGTCAGCGTGATGATGCCGATCGCGCCGGTATGATCGTCCGCCGGGTCAAGTCCGAGCTTGATATAAAGCTCCGGATCCGGGTTGGCGATGATATGCGCCAGCGTGATCTGTTTACCGGGCACCAGCTCTTGAATGATGCGTGTTTTCCCCTCGTTTGAATCCAATGGAAGTCCCTCGTTTTCGCACCTTTCGTCTATCCGAACGAAAGCGTCTTTTTTCTCGCCTTTATTGTAATACAAATTACCGCCGCTGTCAACCCCAAAAACAGAAAAAACAAAATAAATTTTGTTGATTTCCACACAACTGATCGAAAAATCCACCAAAGCGAGCATAAAAATACGGTACGAAAGTGAAAAATCTCGTAAAACAACAAAAACCCGTGTTCTTTCGGCATATAAAGGCGTGCAAATTCCGGGTTTCTCACGATCAAACACAAACAATCCCAACCGGCAGACGACCGCTTGCGCTTCACCGCGTGTTTGTTTCCACCGGTTGTGGTGTAAGCACCGTGCCGCTTTATTCCTCCCCCGCCGGCGGCGGAAACGCTCTCTTTCGCACCGCCGCCTGTTTTCACCTTTTCCCTTAACTTTCTTGCGTCGAACATCTTGACAAAACCGTATTCCGTATGCTATGATATGAAAATGAGATTTGCTCCTGCATTTCTCACGTTTTTCTGCTCATGGATACGGAGTTGATTTAATGAAAAAAAAGATCATGATCATCGCTTCGCTTTGTCTGCTCGTTTGTCTGTGCGGGTTTCTGATGCTGCCGCTGGCGGCGCAGAGCGACATGACGCTTGCGCTCGCGTCGTCGTCCGCCAAGCCGGGCAGAAGCGTATCTCTTGCGCTTACGCTTTCCCGCAATCCCGGCGTGGCGGCACTGTATGTGCGTCTTACCTATGATCCCGCCGTACTGACATTGACCGGGGTGCGTGACGCCGCCCTGCTTGAGGACTTCGCGTTTTACGACGCGGGCGGCGAAGCCGTTCTTTCCTGGGAACCGGCAGTGTACGACAATACCGCCGAGGGCGTGCTGGCGTATTTGGATTTCACGCTTGCCCCCGGCGCGCCGGAAGGCATCTCCGCCGTGACGCTCTCGCCCTATGAAAACGGCATTTTGAACAAAAATACCGACGTGCTGTCCTGCGCGCTGGCAGGCGGCGCGGTCACGGTGCTTTCGCCCGAATTTCTGTATTCCGAAACCCTCAGCATCGATCAGGAGGATCGTTTGATCGGCTCTCTCCTGCCCATGCAGACAGCGGGCGCTTTGCAGGCGCAGCTGGACGAACCTGTCGAGTTGATATCCGAAAGCGGCACGGTGCCGAATGAGGGTATTGTCGGAACGGGCATGACCGTGCGCTTCGGCGCGCGCGACTACGTTCTCGCGGTAACGGGTGACACAAACGGCGACGGCGCCTGTGACGAGCTTGACGCAGCCGCTGTCAAAGACCAACTGCTCGCGCGGCGTTCGCTCGGCGGCGTCTATGCGCTTGCCGCTGACGTCAGCGGCGACGGGCGCGTCACGATCACGGATTTCCTGATGATCAGATCGTACCTCGCCGGAAAAACCGCGCTGACTCCCCGCGCCGTCTGACAGGTTTTTCTGCCGGGCACACTGCCCGGCGTTTTTTATCACGTTTTTCGGCGGATATGCATACACTGTCAAAAAGGGGTGGCAAGTGTATGACATTTTCGGATTTGAAACGCAAAGAAGTTATCAATGTATGCGACGGCAGACGGATGGGCGGGGTTTGCGATATCCTGCTCGATGTGGAATCCTGTCGATTGGACGCGATCGTGGTACCGGGATGCATCAGCCTGTGGAATTTCTTTTCCAAGAGCAAAAACATTGTCATTCCGTGGAACCGCATCCGCAAGCTCGGGGACGATGTCATTCTCGTTGACGCGTCCGGTTTGTGCCCCAGATAAGGAGAAATGATGTTTCGTGCTGTTGTAACCGATTTAGACGGTACACTTTTAAGAAGCGACGGCGAGATCAGCGACTATACGGTCCAAACGCTGGCGCGCGCCGCCGCGCAGGGCGTCACGGTGATTCTTTGCACCGGCAGAATGTACGATTCTCTGAAATTCATCCTGCCGCGCCTGCCGTTTTGCCGGTACGCCGTCACGAACATGGGCGCGGAGCTCTACGATACGAAAACCGGCACGCTCCTGGAATCGATCCCCTTGGAGCAGTCCTATATGCAAACGGTGGTCGCCTACGGTTTGGCGCGCGGCGTTCACATGAATCTGTATATCGACAATGTGCTGTATACCAACTCGCTCGACCGATACGCCGAGCAATACTTCCGCCACACTTCCACCATGGCGAAGCTCGTGGAGGGCGACGTGCAGGCGTTCGTGCGCGGCAAGGATCTTGCCAAAATCGCATTCATCGGCGAAGAGGACGATATCGCCGCGCATGGGAAGGAACTGCGCCGTCTTCTGGGCGGAAAGATCAACATTTGCGCGTCCTGGAAAACGTATGTGGAATGCTCGTCCCTGCGCGCGCAGAAGCACTTGATGCTCGCCCGCCTGCTGGACAGGCTCTCGCTGCAAAAAGAAGAAGCCCTCTTGTTCGGCGACAGCGGGAACGACGTGACCATGCTCGCTTCCGGCGGGTTTTCGGTCTGCGTGGCAAACGGCTGGGACGAGGCGAAGGCGGCGGCGCGCCTGATTTGCGAAGAAAATGACGCGGACGGCGTCGCCCGCACGGTGGCGCGTCTGATCTTAGAGGAAGGGGCTCAAAAAGCATGGCAGAACTGTCCGTAAAAACACTATCACGCGATTTAGACTTGGATATTCTGACGGCGGGCGACAAAAAGACGGTGGAAATCACTTGTGTGGACGTCAACCGACCGGGTTTGTTTCTCTCCGGCTTTCATCAGCATTTTGACCGAAAGCGCGTACAGATCATCGGCACCGCGGAGTATTCCTTTTTAATGTCCCTGACGGCTGAAGAACGCCGGCAGGCGCTGGATGACCTGTTTGCCATTCCTTTTCCGTTTATGGTGATCAGCTGCAACGTCGGTCCGATCCCGCATCTGACGGACATCGCCCAAAAACACGGCGCGGTGGTGCTGCTCTCCCGCACCAGACCGGCAACGCGGCTGGTAGCGGACATGGCGGTCTATCTGAACCGCCATCTCGCGCCGATGATCACCATGCACGCCGAGCTTTTGGATATTTACGGCTTGGACATTCTGGTCACGGGCGACTCGGGCATCGGCAAAAGCGAAGCCGCGCTGGAGCTGGTCAAGCGCGGACACCGGCTGGTGGCGGACGACGCCGTCATCATCAAGCGCATTTCTGAAACGCGCCTTGTCGGGGAAGCGCCGGAAACGATCCGGCACATGGCGGAGCTGCGCGGTATCGGTATCATCAACGTGGAACGGATGTACGGTGTCAGCGCCGTCATCGACTCCAAAAGCATTGATTTAGTCGTGCATTTGGAGTTCTGGGATCGGGAAAAGGACTATGATCGCCTCGGCATGGAACAGGATCGACAGGATATTTTGGGTATTTCCGTGCCGCTTCTGACCGTACCGGTGCATCCGGGGCGCAACCTGGCAATTATTATGGAATCCGCGGCGCGCTACACACGCTTAAAGCAAGCCGGCTATGACGCGCTGGATGAAATACGAGAACGACAAGAACAGTTCAAGGAGGACTAAAACATGGTTACGATCGGCATTGACTTAGGCGGGACCAATATGGCGGCGGGCATTGTGGACGAGAATTGCCGCATTTTGGCGCACGCCAGCGTACCCACGGGCGTAGGACGTCCCTATGATGACATCGTCCGCGATATGGGCGCGCTGGTCAACCGGCTGGTGGCGGAAAATCACGTGGATTGGGCGGATGTTCGCTGGATCGGCGTCGGCGCGCCCGGCGTGCTGGATAACGATACCGGTACGGTCACCGATAACAGCAATATTCGTTGGGTGAACTACCCGATCCGCCAAAAACTACAGCAATATACGGACAAGCCTGTTTTTCTCGGCAATGACGCCAACGTCGCCGCGTGGGCGGAATTTGTCGGCGGGTGCGGCAAGGGCACGAAAAACTTCCTTTTGTTGACGCTCGGCACCGGCGTGGGGGGCGGCATCGTGCTGGGCGGCAAGCTATACACCGGCAGTCACAACACGGCGGCGGAGCTCGGTCACATGATCTTCCGCGCCGGCGGCGAGAAGTGCGGAGACATAGGCGATGGGGAAGCCTGTGGCCTTGGAGGCAAGGGCCGATGAGCGGGATGTACGGGGATTGATTTCGATGACGACGGTGCGGTCCGTCTTCGGATTGTGGGCGAACTGCACGTTGGTGCCGCCGATGACGCCGATG
>JAGCSD010000111.1 GCA_017964345.1 Clostridia bacterium | reverse complement strand
CCAGCGTTTTCTTCATTTCCGCCACGTACATCGCCAGAATGCTTTCGATGCTCGTTTCGCGGCGGATTTGTCCGCGGATATGCTCGATGCCCTCCCGCGTGACGGACAGGATCGTCCCTTCCACCGGGTGAAGCACCGCCTTATACGCGGTGCGGTACGCACGCACGAGCCCGTTGCGCATTTCGCCGGGACCGATCTGTTCCGTGCGTGCCAGCTCCGCGTAAAATCCGCGGAAAAACTGGGAAAGGATCACGCCGGAGTTGCCCCGTGCGCCAAACAGCATTCCTTCGCTGAGGCTCTTGAGAAAGACGCCCGTGACAGGCGTGGACGGCGCCGTGCGCAAACCATTTTCCAGCGTTTTGCGCATATTGGTGCCGGTGTCGCCGTCCGGCACGGGGAACACGTTCAGGCGATTGATCGCTTCTTCCTGCTCCATCAAAGCGTACAGGCCGTTTTGGAGCATATTTTGCAGGTGTATGCCGTTGATTTTTCTCAGTGCCATGCCTCTCTCTTTCTACTCTTTCTCTTTTTTGCCCATTTTCAGCACGTTTTTAGGCAGAATATACGTCAGCGCGAACGAGATCACGGTGCCTGCCGCGGCAACGAGCGTCAGATACATCATCGGACCGTCGGTAAGATCGACCGACGCGGTTTTCAGCGCCGTCAGCACCACGCCGGTGGCGACACCGGTGGCAACGCCGGAGAACAGCCCCTGCACGGCGAAGTACATGGCGGAGTTGGACACGCCCGTTTTTTCATTTTCATCCGCCGCGAGCTGGGACGGCACCGAATACGCCACCGCGAACATCGAGCCGATGGCGAACGAGCTGATAAGTCCCGTCACGATAGACAGAACGAATTTCATCGTGCCGGCGGCGAACGCGCCGACGAAGAACATCATCGTCATGCCGAGCGTGAACATAACAAGCGTATAGCGGAACGCCGTGCCGAAGCCCCACTTTTTCTGGATCTTTTTGTAGAAGATCAGCGTGAACGGCACGGGCGCGAACGCCGCCATCATGACAAACATCATGGTCATGCCCACATAGGAGAAATATTCATTGATGCCGCCGAGGAACAACTGCACGCCGAAGGTCATAAACGCGTACGCGCACATCCAGGTGATGAACGATTTGTTCTTGAAGGTATAGGCAAGCGATTGAAACAGGTTGACGCCTTTTTCTTTTTTGCCGCTCTGCGCGCGCATATCGGGTTCCTTGATCATAAAGAGCGGGATCAGCATCGTCAGGGCGAGCGGCAGAACGATCAGCGCCACCAAGCGGATATTCATGCCCTTGAGCATGGCGCTGACGACCACATAGCCGAGGATGAAGTACACAATATCGAAGAAAGATTTCGCATTGGCGATCATATTGCGCTCTTCCACGGTTTCCACGATCTCGGTGAACGTGGCGTAATAGGTGACCATCGTCAGAGTATAAAAACTATAAAAAACGCAAAGCATCACACCGTAATAGATCGTATTGACAAGCGTGGCGCCCGCGGGATCGGGTACGACTAAAAACAGAACGTAAGACAAGAGCAGCGGCACAAGTCCGATGACCAGTGCCGGGCGGCGGCGCCCGAAGCGCGTGCGCAAATTGTCGGTAAACGACGCCATGGGAATATCGATGATGCCGTCAACGATCTTGGCGACCAGGGCGAATACCGCCCAGACGGCAGCGACAACGAGGTCTTTTCCCAAATAGGTCTGGAACGGGATGGCGTTTTCACCGAACCCGCCGATCAGCAGGGCGCTGCACAGGTAGGAGCCCATCATCAGGTTGAGCATATTGATGCCCATGCCCGAAAAAGCGTAGGCGATCAAGCGAAATTTTCCGTGGATCTTATTCATGCTTTCTTTCCTCTTTTCTTATAATCATATATGAAACAAAGACGTTAGGATTGCGCGCGGTTCAGGGCTTTTTCCAAAATCGCCCGTTCCTCGGTAAGCCCTTCGGTAATGGGCTTCCCTACATAATACGCCGCCATCAGACCGGGACCGATATTCACGCCGCACGCGGCATGAACGTCCTGAATGACGACTTCCTCGGGATGGAAGCGTTCTTCGATCATACCCTTGAACACTTCCGCCTGTGCAAGGCGGCTCGTCTGCGCGATCACGACCGTTTGCCCGGACAAATTTTCGCCGGTCGCTTCCATATAATCCAGCAGGGCGGCATAGGCGCTTTTGGCGCCCTTGGCTTTTCCGATCACCGTCGTCAAGCCGTTATAGTCGAATTCCCCGATGGGTTTCACGCCCGCCAGCGTGCCGAAGAACGCTTTCGCGTGCGTCAAACGTCCCTTTTTCGCCACGAACGAGAGGTCGTCGAGCCATCCCGCCTGGTGGAAGCGGTTTTTGTTTTCCTCCAGCCACGCGACGGTTTCCTCCAACGTTTTGCCTTCCTCCCGCATTTTGGCGGCATAGACGACCATCAGTCCGAACCCCGGACCGAAGCGCAGAGAATCCACACAGCAAATCTTGGCGTCCGGGTGCTTTTCGCCCACCTCGCGCGCCGCGACAGACGCGAAACCGAACGCGCCGCTGATGCCGCTCGAGATCGTCATACACAGCACGTCCTCGCCGCGCAAGACGGCTTCCTCAAACGCCGCTCCGAACTCCGCGGAGTTTGCCGGCGACGTCGCGTAGCCGTCGGGATTCTTCTTCAGGTCGGCATAAAACGCCTCCCGCGTGAAGTGATCCCACGCGACGCGCGAAAGGATCTCCGTTTTGTCCGGCAGGATCAGGTGTCCCGGGATCACGGTGACGTCATAGCGCTTCTGCAGGTCCTCGTTCAGATCGCAGGTGCAGTCCGCAATGATGGAAAATCGTTTCATGTTGTTGCCTCCTTTATGAAAAATAAGTACGGACAAAAGTCAATAAGCGGCGCTGTGCCTCTTCCCCGCCCGACAGATAGCAGGTAGTGTGCAGTGCTTCCGGATGTGTGTACCACTCCTTGGGCGACGCGCACGCTTCAAAGTTTTCTCTGCCCTGCGCAGCCGGAACCGTCTGATCGGCTCCCCCGTGCAGGAACAGCGCGGGTACCCGCGTGCGTTTGAGTGAATCCGTCACGGTTTTTTTGATGGAAATCCCCAAAATCACGCGGGCGAAAAACGTTACCCACGGCGCCAACAGAAATACGGGGACATGATGGCGGCGCATTTCCCGTGTCAGCGCGGCGTACGGCGAGGTATAACCGCAGTCGAGGATCATAGCTTTCACGAGGTCGGGATCCAGCCGATCGGACGCATACGCCGTAGCGGTGCACCCCATAGACATACCGTAGAGTAAAACTTCTTTTGTAGCGGTGTTATGCGTCAGCACGGGCAGGAAATCCAGAAGATCCCGCTGTTCCAAACAACCCATCGTCGTTCGTCCGCCGCTTCCGCCGTGCGCCCGCTGAAAGACAAAAGCCAGATTAAAGCCTTCCCGGTACAGAAGCGCCGCCTGCGGCGCGAAATTGTTCAGCGGCGGCGCGTTATAGCCGTGCAGGAATACCGCCGTTTTATCGCTTCCGGCATCATAGAACAGCGCCCGAAGCGGCGTATGATCGGATGCCTCAAACGAGATCGTCCTCCGCGGCAGACCGCGCAGGACCGCGGTCGCCTGCGCGAAACGCTCCGCATAAGGCGTGTAATAGGGGTTTTCGGTATCAAGCAAAACCTCCCCGCTCTTCTTTGCGCGGCGGAACACGGTTTCAAAAAAGACCACTGCCGGCGCGAACACAAAAACAACGTAAAGGCACAGAAGTACCGCGGCGATCCAAAGAAAAGCTTCCATGCTCACACCCTCTTTTCAAGCGCGGAAGGAGGTAAAAGCTCTGCCGCGCCGTCCCGGCACAGATAAAAGCGTACGGCACGCACCTGTTCTCCGCAGACGGAGAGGATCATCTCCTCCGGCATTTGCGTGCGGTACGTCACCGTCAAGGGATCGTCCGCCTCTATACGGTGCGGACGAAACACGCCCGTGCCGCCGCGTTTATAGATCGCTTCCTTGCGCGTCCATTTGACTAAAAAATCTTCCGCCGTGACGCTTTCCGCGCGTTTCTCGCGCGCCGTATACACCTTGCGCTTGAGCGCGTCCAGTTTGTCGGCGCGGCAGGCATACCGGGACCCAAACAAAGAGGGCAATTCGATATCGACGCCTACAGGCTT
>JAGCSD010000110.1 GCA_017964345.1 Clostridia bacterium | reverse complement strand
TCACTACAGGATAACCCGCCAACGGTCCGTGCTTGATCGCGTCGCGCAGTCCCTTTTCCACCGCCGGGATGAACTGTTTGGGTACCGAACCGCCGACCGTCGCGTCAACAAATTCAAATTCGCCGTCCGCCGCGCCGGATTCAAACCGGATATTGACCACGCCGAACTGCCCCGCGCCGCCGGATTGCTTTTTATGCTTGCCTTCGGCTTCGGCAGTACCGGTGACCGTTTCCTTATAAGCAACGGCGGGTTCGGACAGCACGATCGAGCATCCGTACTTGTTTTTGAGCTTACGGCAGATCACGTCGAACTGCGTTTCGCCCACACCCTTGAGCAGCGTTTCGCCCGTTTCCGTATCCTTCTCCACGCGGAAAGATTTATCTTCCTCGCACAGCTTGGCAAGCCCCTGGAATATTTTATCTTCTTCTTCCTGCTTTTCGGCTTTCACCGCCATATAATAGACCGGTTCGGGCATTTTGATCTCGCTGAATTTGAGTTTTCTGCGTGAATTGCACAGTGTGTCGCCCGTGCCGGCGTAAGACAGTTTGCCCACGGCGCCGATCTCGCCGGCGGCAAGCTCCGCGCAGGGTTCCTGTTTTTTACCTTTCAGGCGATAGAGCGTACCCGCTTTTTCCTCTGTGTCGGTAGTGGGATTGTATACGATATCCCCGGTCTTGAGCACACCCGTAAACACCCGGATCATGCTGAGCTTACCCGCGAACGGATCGACGGTCGTCTTGAAGATCTGTCCGGCGAAGGGAAGGTTTGCGTTGCAGAAAACGTCTGTTTTCTCGCCCGTGTCGAGCAGCGTCGCCTTGACGGGACGGCGTTCGGCGGGTGAAGGCAGCAGGTCTACGATCTCATTGAGCAGGTTGATAACGCCGATATTCAGCGTTGCCGAGCCGCCGAGGATGGGGATGATGTCTCCCTTTGCCAGACCTTTTTTCAATCCTACTATGATATCGTCATTGGAGAGCCAGCCTGACTCCAGATATTTTTCAAGAAACTCGTCGCTCGTTTCGGCGGCGGATTCCATCAGCTCGCCTTTCAGACTTTCCACATCGTCCGCCATATCCTGCGGGACCGGGATCTCCGTTCTTCCGCCGGGCTTAAACTCAAATGCCTTGCCGGAGATGATCGAAACGTAACCCTGCATTTTTTCTCCCTGTATGATCGGCGCGTGGATCGTGGCGATTTTACGCCCGTACATGGTACGAAACGCATCGACGGTTTTGACATAATTGGCGTTTTCCTTATCGATTCCGTTTACGAAGATCATAAGCGGAACGTGCCGTTTCAAACAGTAGTTGATGACTTTCTCCGCGCCGACGGCAACATAGCCGCACGCGTCGGCTACCAGGATCGCGGAGCCGACTGCCCGGATAGCGCCCTCAAATTCGCCTTCAAAATCATAAAAGCCGGGAACGTCAACGATATTGATTTTCACGCCGTTCCATTCCATATAGGCGCACGCCAACGACACCGACATTTTCCGCGCGGTTTCCTCAGGAGTGAAATCCATCACGGTGTTTCCGTCATCGACCTTGCCCATCTTTGAAATTGCCCCGCCGTTAAACAGCATGGTTTCCGCAAGCGATGTTTTGCCCGATCCTCCGTGACCTAACAGCGCCACGTTTTTTACAATGTTTTCACTCATATATAGTCCTCCTTTGCTACTTTACTATATATTGTAATAGTAAAATATTCCGTTGTCAATAGGGGAATTTTCCTTTTTCCCGTTATGCCGCCAAAAGCGCGCCGTCCTTCTTTTGTTGTTGACTTTAGACAAAAAACACGCTATAATAGTATCGTGTGAGCGTATCTATACGCTCCTGCAAATTCAAAAAAAGATCAGGAGCCTTATGGAGCTTATCGGTTTATTGTTTGCCCTGCTTCTTCTGCTGGTTTTCGGATTCCGTTTTTTCTACGCGGTGGTACGGGTTTTCACGAAAAGAAAGCATTTTCCTCCCGCGAAGCCGGGCAATCGCTATGCGGTGATGATCGCCGCGCGCAACGAAGACCAGGTGATCGGTCCGCTTTTGGACAGTCTGCGCAAGCAGGATTATCCGAGCGAGCTGATCGATCTGTACGTGGTGGCGGACAACTGTACCGACCGCACCGCGGAGGAAGCGCGCGCCCACGGTGCCACTGTTTACGAACGGCATAATTTAGAGCAGGCCAGCAAGGGCTACGCGCTACAGTACCTGTTCAACAAGGTGCTTCCGCTCGGTATCTCCTATGACGGATTCTTTGTTTTTGACGCGGACAACCTGCTTGATCCCGGATATATCAGCGCCATGCACGCGGCGTTTGTACAAAACAAGACCATTATAATCGGTTATCGCACCGCCAAAAACTTCGGTGATTCCTGGGTAACGGCGGCGTACGGGCTGTATTTCCTGCACGAAAGCGAATTTCTGAACGCCTCGCGCGACAAGCTCGGCACCACTTGTTTTCTCTCCGGCACCGGTTGTTTGTTCCCCGCCGCGTTTTTGAAGGACGGCTGGCACTGGACCGGTCTGACCGAGGATCTGGAATGCACCTTGGAAGTTATCACGACCGGCAATCACATCTGTTATTGCGGCGACGCGGTTCTTTATGACGAACAGCCCCGCCGCTTCGGGGAATCGATCCCGCAGCGGTCGCGCTGGGTGCGCGGTTACACCGACGCCATCACGAAAAACATGGGCAAGCTGTTTCGTTCCCTCTTTCGTCCCCGCGGATTCGGCGCGTTCGATTTTATAATGAATCTCGGACCGCTGATCGGCTGTGTGGGAGGGGTGATTTTTGAAATCGTCAAGATCGTGACGTTTGCTTCACAGGGTATGGCGCCGGGTATGATCATC
This sequence comes from Clostridia bacterium, assembly GCA_017964345.1. Lineage (GTDB taxonomy): Bacteria > Bacillota > Clostridia > Christensenellales > QALW01 > UMGS1322. The sequence goes on along the minus strand of JAGCSD010000110.1, from coordinate 2,002 downwards.
CTGCAGGAAACGCTCGGTTTTCTGTCCGTTTACGGCGGTATGCTCTTGATCGGCGCGGTCACGCTGTTTGCGGAGTGGACCCGGATCGTCTGCCCCGCGCGAAAGAAACTGCTTTATACGCTCTTTTTCCCGCTTTTCATGATCTCCTATCTGTTCGTCTATATCCTGGCGGTTCTCCAAAAACCGCAATGGAAAGCGATCAAGCACGATGTTTCCATCAGCATTGACGATTTGAAAAAATAAAAAAACATACAAAACAAGAATGCGGATGCCGCCGATCTGATAAACGCCTCCGTTTTTCCGGACAGGATAGAAGTCAAAAATAAATACGTACAAATAGTTTTGCCGATGCCAAAGCATCGGCTTTTTTGTACCGATATCCTTCGCCCCGTTCCGATTTCGGAATCATGCAAAGGATCCTCGCCATCCGACCACTTATAGCTGAATCTTTCGATCTCTCTGTGTCCGAAAAAACTCACTGTAAAAATTTCCATCACATTTTCCCGTCTTATTTGCTGTTTTTATTCATCATACTCTCTGAATATTATATATTTGCTTACAAATAAAATCAAGTGCTTTTATATAAATACAGCGCAAAAGATGAGAAAAAAATATAATAAAAAAGGAGGGGCTGATATTGAATGAGAAATGTGGATTTTAATAACAGAGACAGATTGATTCAGCTTGGGATCGCCATATCGACGCTTCGCAAAATGCGGGGCTTATCTCAGGAAAAGTTGGCGGAAAAAGCCGGCGTCAGCCGTTCGCTTATCAGCACGATCGAAGCCCCGGGCATGGCGAAAAGTTTTTCGGTCGACGTTCTTTTCAGTATTTCCGACGCCTTAGACGTGGATGCCGCCGATCTGATAAACGCCTCCGTTTTTCCGGACAGGATTATAAAAAGTCAAAAATGAATACGCCAAAAATTTTGCCGATGCCAAGATTTGGCATCGGCTTTTTTATATCAGGATTATTCTCCCCATTCCAACCAAAACGACACGGTCACGTTATCTGCGCCGAGGGCGTCAAGAAGCCTCTCTTTTGCGGAATCTCCGATCTTTGCTACGAAACTGCCGTTCGCCTCGCCATAACAGACAGCGATCCTGTTGCCGTCAAGCAGCAGAACGTCTCCCGTATGCGCTTGACCGTCTTCCCCGCCACGCGGAAGTTCCCACGGCAAGACGCCAACCTTGGCGGCGTGACCGTCGTCGTGCAGCTCCACCGTAAGGATTTCACTCGTCAGCCGCTCAATCAGCGCGGCGGCGGACGGATTGTCCTCTATGCGCGCGTAAAAAATGATTCCCCCGACGTCGACCACCATCACCGGTCTCGGCTTGTCCAACGGTTCGATCTTAGATATGTTTTTCATATCCTGCTTTCTCCTCGCGTTCCCGAGCGACCGCTCCGCATGGCATATCAGGAAACGGCGTGTCCCGGTTCAGTACAGTTTCGCTCCCGCCGGGATGTGCGGATCGACCTGCAAAAGATGCAGTTTTTCTTCTTCGCCCTCCTTGTGAACGGCGGAGAGGAGCATACCGCAGGATTCAACGCCCATCATCGGGCGCGGTGGGAGATTGACAACAGCAATCAGCGTTTTGCCGACAAGGTCTTCCGGCTCATAGAAGGCGTGAATACCGGAGAGGATCGTGCGATTCGTGCCGGTGCCGTCGTCAAGAGTAAACTGAAGCAGTTTTTTGGATTTCGGCACCGCTTCGCAGGCAAGCACCTTGACCGCGCGAAAATCGCTCTTGGAGAACGTTTCGAAATCCACAAAGTCGGCAAACAACGGCTCGATCTGCACGTTGGAGAAATCGGGTTTTACGTTGGAAATGAGCGGCGCTCCTTCGATCACGGGAGCCGCTTCCGGCGCATCGGAGACTTCGTTTTCCCCCGTTTCGTGTTTCTCCCCTACCGGTTTCATCGTGGGGAAGCACAAAACGTCCCGGATGCTCGCCGAGTCGGTGAGCAGCATGACAAGTCGGTCAACACCGAAACCCAGCCC
>JAGCSD010000109.1 GCA_017964345.1 Clostridia bacterium | reverse complement strand
GGCCACGCGTACCCCGAAACACAGGGGTTTTGCGAAAAATGCCATCCGAGCCGCTGTCATGTTTGCGGCTTTGAAAATGAAGCAAATGCGAAATACTGCGTCAACTGCGGCAGGAAACTGCGCAAGCTGAACGCCTGCGTCTGCGGCGCGGACAACGCCGAGGACGCGGTGTTCTGCTATGCCTGCGGGCGTCCGCTCGCCGGGCGGAGCACACCTGCGCCGCCGATCCCCCGCAACCGGATCCTTCCCGTTGTGCTGGGCTTTGCCGGCGCGTTTCTCGTCCTGTCGCTCATTTGCCTGATTATCTGATCTCTCCACGAAAAAAGGTATAGAGGACCGCTCAAAATCTTTTGAAAAAACGAAAGAACGCACAGTCAAACGGCTGTGCGTTCCGGTTTTCGGGATGCAAAAGCACCGGCGCCGTCCCTTTTTACGGGGATCGCACCGGTGCTTTTCGACTGCTTTTTCAGGTGTTGCAGCACATATCGCCCATCGCGGGCGGGAAGATCGGCAGGTTGAAAAATTCGTCGCAGACCTCGCTGGCGAACTCTTCGCAGGGCGGTATCTTGCAGAAGCCGTAGGCGGGGATCAGGAGTTCGACGTCGGCGACCACCTTCAAAATAACGGTGACGCAGGCGGTCAGCGAGAACGTATTTTCACCTAAGTAGCATCCCATCACGCAAATGGCGCTGACGATATTGTCGATCTCAAAGGGAATGATGGATTCGTCGGGCACGAACAGCACCACGTCCTTGGCGACGGTGATGACGCCTCTGCCGCTTCCCTCCTTGCCGCAGTTGTCCTCAAAGAGGATCTCCACGGGAATGTCCACTTTGCAGCGCACGCGGGCAAAGTTCGGGCGATCGCAGATGCGGTCGATGGAAAGATCGCGGATGCGTCCGCGGGTGGCGGTGGAACGGCAGCTGACGAATGTCACCGGCGCTTCGAATTTCGTATTGCCGGGGCAGATGTCGGTCAGACGGACGTTCATGTTGTCCAGTTGTTCCTGCTGCATACAGGAATCATAGATTTTCTTGACCTGCACGCACACACGCTCGGTCAGACCGCTCGCGCCTTCGCCGCCGATGCGTCCGGGGCAAACACTGCTTTCGGTGTTTCTGTATGAATAAAAAGACATAAGGCTCCTCCTTTTTTCAATTTCGCTATCCTTGGTACAATACTATTGTATGCGCCGCGCGTTTGAAATGTGACCGATCTACATCACCAGAAATTCACCCATGACATACCCGGTCATGTTCTGCCAGCGCACGCGCACCCACGCGCCCGCCTGCTCCAGAACGGTGACGGTCGCGTTGTCGGGAATGCGCCCGATGATCGACGCGGAAAGCGACGGAGCGGAACGCAGGTTCAAATTGCTTCCGTCGGTGTTCACGCGCGCAAGCGTTGTGCTGTCGCCTTGACATACGCACAGATACTCCGCCGCGGCATAGCCGGTCAGCGCGTTGTACCACACCTTCGCCCAACCGTTCTGCACGCGCTCGTTTAACAGAATCGGCTGATCGGCGGGGATCTGCGCAAGACGGGTGGCGGCAAGACTCGGCTCGGCACGCAGGTTGAGAGGTGAACCGTCCCGCGTGCAGACGACGACATAGCCGCCGGGCGCGGTGTTCGGCGCGTCCGACAGACGCGTTCCCGGGCGTGTGCAAACCGGCGTGAACGGCAGAGAAAAGTACTGCGTCAGTCCCTTGGCAAGCGCTTCGGCGACGGTTTGCAGATTGCTCATCAGCCAGGCGGCATCGTCCCGGTTATCGTGATATCCGATTTCCATCAGCACGGCGGGCGCTTTGGTGCGGCGCAGTTCGGCGATGGTCGTGGACGGCACGGTATAGACCAAATCCGGATCGGGATAGACGGCTTTTAAGGCATCGGTCAGCACTTCGGCGGCACGTCTGCCTTTTGTGCTGGTGGGATAATAATAGCCCTGAATGCCGCGTGCCTGCCCCGCCTTCTCTTCCGGCGAGGCGTTGGAGTGAAGAGCAAGGTGCAGATCGTATGTACCGGCGTTAGAGGCGGCAATGGCGTTTGCCAGAGTGTTAGGCAGACGGGAGCGTGTGAAACCGATATGATTCTCTGTTAAATACGGCTCCAAAAAATCCGCCAGCCGATTCATCCATTGACCTTCGGAACCGCCGGTAATAACGGGGTTCCAGGTTTGAAGGGACGGACTTAAAAAAATAGTGGGCATAACAAACCTCCTTTATAAACCTGTTATAGTATATGGACGGTTTGCGCGTTTCGTGCTTTTTTTCTTGCAAAACGGCAAAAAAACAGATATAATAAAAAAGAAGTGTCAGAAACTTTTCGGGAGGAAACAGTATGTATCGATTCGGAAATTTTGCACAGGAAACATTGGAACAGCTTTCGGGAACAGGGGCGTTTTTAACGGTAAAAAACGGGGAGAAGGTCAACACCATGACGATCGGCTGGGGCAGTCTGAGCCAGTATTGGGGAGAGGAAATCTTTATCGCACCCGTGCGGAGGAGCCGATACACATTTGAATTGCTCCAAAACGCCAAATCGTTTACCGTCAGCGTCCCGGCAAAAGGAACGATGGCGGAAGAACTGAAGCTTTGCGGCACCGTTTCGGGACGCGATACCGATAAAACGGCAAAACTGCCGGTCAAACCCGCGGAAACGACGGACGTTCCGCTTGTTGACGGGTGCGCCGTCTATTATGAATGTGAACTGCTCTTTGCCATGGAAATGAAAGAAGCCGACCTGCCCGCGGACATCGCCGCGCGGTGGTACGGCACGCATGATATGCACAGCCTGTTCTTCGGGCGTATCGTCAGCGCGCATCGGTAATGGATCGTACCGTCCTGCACTGTGACTGCAACGCGTTTTTCGCTTCCTGCGAATGCGCGCGCGATCCGAGCCTTAAAAACGTGCCGATGGCGGTCTGCGGCGATCCGGACAAACGCCACGGCATTATTCTTGCCAAAAACGAATTGGCAAAGGCGTTTGACGTTCGCACGGCGGAAACGTTGTGGCAGGCAAAGAAAAAATGTCCCGCGTTGGTGCTCGTAAGACCGCATTATGACCTGTATGCCGACTATTCGCATCGGTGCAACGCGATCTATCGGGACTATACAGACTTAGTGGAGCCGTTCGGCATCGACGAATCCTGGCTGGACGTAACGAACAGCCGGTTGCTCTTCGGTGACGGCAAAACGATAGCCGATACCATCCGCGCGCGATTTCGGGAAGAGCTGGGTTTGACCTGCTCGATAGGCGTCGCCTTTAACAAATCGCTTGCCAAGCTCGGCAGCGATTACAAAAAGCCTGACGCCACTACCGTCATTACGCGGGAAAATCTGCGCTCTCTTGTGTGGCCTCTGCCGGTGGAAAGACTGTTGTACGTGGGCAGAAGTACGGTCAAGGTTCTCAAAAGCATGGGGATCGGCACCATCGGGGAGCTGGCGCAGACGCCGCCGAGTCTGCTGACGCGTAAGCTCGGCAAAGCGGGCGCGATGCTGTCCGCCTATGCCCGCGGGGAGGAAACGGAACCGGTCGCGTCCGCCTATGCGGAGCATAATCCCAAATCGGTCAGCTGCGGTATGACGTTCCGGCACGATCTTCTTACACGGGCGCAGCTGCGCACCGGGCTGTTGCTGGTATGCGAGGAATTTGTCGCGCGCCTGCGGTATTATCATGTGAAATGCACGCAGATCGCCTTGACGGTCAAATATGACGATTTCTTTTCCGAAAGCAAACAAGCGGCGCTGGATCACGCCACGAACCTAAGACGGGAGATATTCGATCGTGCTTTGGCGCTGGCGGAGCAGATGCTAAACGGGAAACCGGTGCGCTCGTTGACCGTCAGCGGAAGTAAGCTGATGCCGGAAACATCGTCCTATGCGCAGTTGTCGATGTTTGACGAAGACCTCGGTCGGCGGGATAAGCTGAGCCGCGCGGAGGACGCGCTGGCGGATATCCGGGAAAAATACGGCAAGCAGGCGGTCAAGCTCGGCGCTCTGATGGATACGGATTTGGAATAGAGAGAAGTGTTTTGTCAAAAATCATCCGGAAACACAAACAAATGCAAAAATGCGCACATATTGATATGTACGCGTTTTAATATTTCAGATCGGTGCGGGCGATGGTATAACAGTAGATTTTACCGGCACCCGCTTGTTTTAAGGTATCGGAGCAGGCGCGCAGGGTTTCACCGGTCGTGCAGACGTCATCGATCAGCAAAACGGTTTCACCGTGCAGAGTGTCTGCGGCGGTATACAGACCGCGAATATCTTTTCGACGCTCAGATTTATCCAAAAGGGCGGTTTGCGTGTTGCCGTCTTTGCGCGACAGCGCGTCTTCCCGAACGGGAATACCGGTCAGACGCGAAAGCTCTTTTGTAAGAAGCGCCGCCTGATTAAAGCCGCGCTTGCGCTTGCGTGTGCGGGAAACAGGAACGGGGATCAGATAAGCGCAGGCGGAAAGCAGCGCGGGCGGAAGCGTATCAAGCGCCATGCGCGCAAACACGCGTCGGAGATAGCGTTTGTTATGAAATTTGAACTCGTGGATCAGACGCCGCATCAGACCGGTGAACACATACGAGGCGTACACACGTTCATAGGCGGGCGCTTTTCGCAGACAGGAAGAGCAAAGTCCCGGCGCGGCAACGGGATCCAGGCAGATTTCACAACGCGCGCCGGAGAGCGGCGTCAGTTCGCCCAGACAGCGGCGGCAAAGACCGCACGGCTCGGTTTGCTCCGCCCGACAGGAGACGCAACTGACGTCCCACGGGAAGAAGAGGTATTCCAAACGTTCCGAAAAATCCATTTTTTATCCGATAATCAAAATTCAGTTTGCACTATACCACATTATAGCATATAATATCGGTTGCGTAAACCGAAAGAAAGGAACAGAGAATTTGAAGCTGATTTTGGCGACCAACAATGCGCACAAGGCGCGGGAATTCCGTGAGATCTTAGGAAACCGTTTCGATGATTTGGTCACCCTGCGGGAAGCGGGTATCGAGCATGAAACCGTAGAGGACGGCGTGACGTTTGCCGAAAACGCGCTGAAAAAAGCGCGGGAGATCTGTGAGATGACCGGCTGCGCGGCGATCGCGGACGACAGCGGTCTGTGCGTGGACGCGCTGGACGGCGAACCGGGCATCCTTTCGGCGCGCTACGCCTCGCTTGACGGGAAAGACGCGTCTGACAGGGCAAATTTAGACCTGCTGAAACGCAATATGGAGGGCGTCGAAAACCGCGCGGCGCGCTATGTGTGCGCCATCGCGCTGGTCTTGCCGGACGGGCGTGTGTTTCAGACCGAGGACACGTTTGATGGCGAGATCGGCGTTGAGGAAAAGGGACAAAACGGATTTGGTTATGATCCGATCTTTTATGTGCCCGCCTACGGAACGACCGCGGCGGACATGGCGCCGGAGCTGAAAAACAGCCTGAGTCATCGCGGCAAGGCGCTGCGCGCGATGGAAGCCAAGCTGGCGGACGAGGCAATGTTCGGGGCGGGGAAAACGCCGGAAAAGGAGGAAACATGACGGTTTTCGTGGTGAGCGACACGCATCGCTCGTTTCTTTTCGCTCCGTTTCTGGAGATCGTACAGGCACAGAAGCCGGACATGGTGATCCATTGCGGCGACGGCGTGTGCGACGCGGAGGACATCGCCGCCCTGCATATTTGTCCCGTGGTCAGCGTGGCGGGCAACTGTGACGCGCCCGGCGCGCGCGAGCGAACCGTTCAGGCGGAGGGACATACCATTTTGGTAACGCACGGGCATCTTTTCGGCGCGGAAAGCTCGTCGGAGCGGCTGAAAGAGGAAGCGCGCGCGCAAAACGCGGATATTGTGTGCTATGGGCACACGCACACGCCGGACTTGACGTTTTCCGGCGGGATATGGCTTATCAACCCCGGCTCGCTCTGCCGTCCGCGCGACGATTTTTCGGCGACGTACTGCCGACTGTCGATCACGCGGGAATCCATTGTGCCGACGCTGGTACCGTTCTGAAACGGGGCGGAAAATTTCGCCGGGGTGGATCCCGCGCAGGGAAAGCACATCTTTAAGGAAAAATAAACGGGCGATAAAAATTCGGCGCGACGGCCAAAGACCATCGCGCCGGTTATCTTTTGATCAGACCGGAAAGAGAGAGTTTTTTCACTCCCATACTTCTTGGAGCCGGCGGTAGCTCTCCAGGATTTCCTCCGGTTTTTGATAGCATCCGTCGTACACTTCCACCATGACGCGACCGTCATACGAACTGCCGAGCGCGTGCTTGAGCGCCCGATAATCATATTGACCGCGTCCGGGCAGGACCAAATGTCCGTTTTCGTCAAAATCCACCACGTGGACGTTTTTGATTTGCCCTGCCATGTCTTCGATGTATTCATTGACCGTCACGCCGCTTTGCGCCGCCTGCTTGATATCCAATGTGTTGTATACCGGCGCGCGGCAGTACTCCCGCAGGGCGCGCATAAAGAACGGATGGTTGTAATGCGTCCAATGCACATTTTCCCATGTGAGCATAATACCGTATTCCTGGGCAATTTCCGCTAATTCGGACGTGCGTTGACCGTAGAAAGCATAGTCGGTCACATACTTGGTGTATTTGAGCTGTTGAGGACCGTGCAGGACGTATACGCGCGCGCCGAGTCGTTTGCCGATTTGAAGCGCCTGGCGATAGATGACCATGGCGTCGTCTTTTTGACGCGCGGAACGGGAGAAAAGCTGAGGCTCGAACTGGCTGTTGAGCGTGTGGATCGAATACACTTCCACGTCGCCCTGCGCGCGCGCGAGCGTTTCCCCGAAGGCGGGCGTGTACTCGCTGAAGCTTGCCAAAAAAACTTCGGCGCAGGCGACGTTGTTTCGCGCGAAAAACCTGAGCGCGTCCTCCGTGTACAGTTTGCCGTAGAGCGACGCGGTGGAAATGCCGATGGTCATACCTGCCCCCTTAACTGATCGAGCGTCATCGTAAACGCTTCAACGAAATGCTCGGTGAAATATTTCACTTCCGGCGCGGATATCGCGTCGATATCGCGTTTGATCGACAGCATGGCGTCGTCAAACTCACGGTTGCCCGTTTGCACCTCTTCCACGCATTTCAGGTACGCGCACAGGCGGTCGGCGTATTTGATGAGCTTTTTTTCTTCGCTGTCGGGTACGGTCAGGATCGGCAGAAAATCCTCCCGGAAATCTTCCGGCAAGAGGTCTAATATCTGCTTGGTCGCCGCACTTTCAATCGCCTTGTACGCCGTTTTGATTTCGGCGTTGTAATATTTGATCGGCGTGGGCAGATCGCCCGTTAAAATCTCGCTACTCTCGTGGTACATGGCTTTGACGGCAATGGAATCGGCGTCATAGTGCTTATCGAAAAAACGATTGCCGATCAGTGCGAGCATGTGGGCGATCATCGCCGTCTGCAGGGAATGTTCCTGTATGTTTTCCTTGCGCGACGAGCGCATCAGCCCCCAGCGTTCGATGTATTTCATGCGTGCCATCATGGCAAAAAAGCGGCTCATAAGGTCCCCTCCGATTTCTGCTGTTATTTTATCACACCGCGCGCGAAATGGCAAGAAAAAAAGCACCCGTGCGGGTGCTT
>JAGCSD010000108.1 GCA_017964345.1 Clostridia bacterium | reverse complement strand
GCCGGTGCCGATCTCCAGCACCGTCTGCCCGCTTGGAATCTGTGCGTCGTCGGCGATTTTATTCAGGATCCGTTCGTCGCACAGGAAATTCTGCCCTAAGGACTTAGAAAACGAGAACCCGTTCTCTTCCAAGATGCGGCGAAGCTCCTTGCCGGTCAGATGCTCGATCATTCGCTCTCTTCCATCCATTCTTCCGTCAGACGCTCGATTTTCGCGCACACGGCGCGGTAGGCTTCCTGCTTCTTTTGCATCGTTTCTCCGTCCGTGTAATGCGACGGATCGGCAAAATACGCTTCCAAAACCGCTTTTTCGCGCTCCGCCTGCTCGATCTGCGCTTCTTTCTCGCGCAGCGCCTGTTTCTTTTTCTTCGCCTGCTCGCGCGCGTCACGCTCTTTGGCGCGTGCGCGGGCAAGCTGTGTTTTGTTGACCGGCGCCGCTTCTTCCGCGTTTCCGCGTTCCGCCTGCAAAAACTCGTCATAGGAACCCTTAAATTCCGTCACGACGCCGTTTCGCACGATCCACAACGTGTCAAACAGGCGGTTGATGAAATAGCGGTCATGCGAAACCGCCAGGATCGTGCCTTCAAAGCGTTCAAGCGCGTCCTCCAGCACTTCACGGGAGTCCATATCCAGGTGATTGGTCGGTTCGTCTAAAAACAGCGTGTTCGCGCCGGAAACCGACAGGCGCGCCAGCGCGCACCGGGCGCGTTCGCCGCCGGACAGCACGCGACCCTCCTTAAAAACGTCCTCCCCGAAAAACAGCATGGCGGCACAGCGCGACCGCACCTCTGTCTGCGTCAGATCGCGGTTGCCCGCCCACACCATATCCATGACGTTTTCACGTCCCATAAAATCCCGGTGCGTCTGTTCGTAATACCCGATATCCACGTTGACGCCGCGCGTCACGGTGCCCCCGTCCGGCGCGAGCGTACCGCGCAGGATATCCATCAGCGTGGTTTTGCCGGTGCCGTTGGCGCCTAACACGGCGATGCGCTGACCTTGTTTGACCGACGCGGAAAACGGCGCGAACAGCGTGCGCTCGCCGTAGCGTTTGGTGATGTTCCGGATCGTCAGCACGTCGCCGCCGGAAGGACGGAAACAATTGAATTTCAGCCGCAATTCGTCATGCGTTTCGGGCGCGTCCACCAATTCCATGCGCGCGAGCGCCTTTTCCCGGCTTTCCGCCGCGCGAATGGATTTTTCCCGGTTAAAGCTGCGATAACGGGCGATAATGGCGCGCTGACGCTTGATTTCGTCCTGCTGCTTGTTGTAGCGCTTCTCCTGCGCGCGGCATTCTTCTTCCCATTTGCGGCAATATTCCGTGTAATTGCCTTTATAGAAGCGCAGTCGTCCGTTTTCGATCTGCGCCACGCCCGCGCAGAGCTTGTCCATCAGATAGCGGTCATGCGAAATCAAAAGGACGGTGCCGTCAAAGCGTGCCAAAAAGTCCGTCAGCCACTGGGACGCGTCGATGTCCAAATGGTTGGTCGGCTCGTCCAAAAGAAGGATATCGTTTTGATCCAGAAGCAGGCGCGCCAGCGCCAGCCGCGTTTTCTCGCCGCCGGAGAGCAGGGAAACCGGTTGCTCCCATTTGTCTTCCGTCAACCCCAAGCCTTTCAACACGCCTTGCAGACGGCTTTCCCAGCCGTACCCGCCCAAACGGTCAAAGCGGTCCTGCGCTTTTTGGTACTGTTCGCCCAAAAGCGTCAGATCGGCGTTCTCGCGCGCCATGGCTTCTTCGAGCCTGCGCAAGTCGTCTTCCGCGCGAAACAGCGCGTCAAAGCTCTTTTTTGCTTCCTCGTATACCGTATGCGCGCCCTCGGCGCGGTGCTGCTGCGCCAGATAGCCGACACGACTTCCTTTAGAAACGGCGATCGTTCCGGCGGACAGCTCCTGCAGTCCGGCGATCGCTTTCATCAGCGTCGTTTTGCCGGCGCCGTTGAGACCCGTCAGCCCGACGCACTGTCCCCGCGGTACCGAGAACGTAACGTCCGCGAACAATGTTTTTTCACCGAACGAAACGCCCGCACCGTGAATTTCAATGGCATTCATGATTCATTCCAAAAAATCCGCCTCGAAAGGAAGCGGATCTTATATGTTTTATTTGGCGTATTCGACCTTGCGTGTTTCGCGCACGACGTTGACCTTGATCTGTCCGGGATACACCATATCCGTTTCGATCCGTTTGGCGATCTCCTTTGCCATCAACACCGTCGCTTCCTCGGAAACCACCTCGGGCTTAACGATGATGCGGATCTCACGCCCCGCCTGCACGGCATAGGACTTGTCCACACCCTCGAAAGAATTGGCGATTTCCTCAAGCTGTTCCAGACGCTTGACGTACGCTTCCAGCGTTTCACGGCGGGCGCCCGGACGCGCGCCGGAAATGGCGTCCGCCGCCTGCACCAGCACGGCTTCCACCGTCTGCGGTTCAATGTCGTTGTGGTGCGCGGCGATGCAGTGAATCACTTCGTTGCTCTCGCGGTATTTCTTTGCCAGCTCCACACCGATCTGAATGTGCGTGCCCTCGACCTCGTGGTCGACCGCTTTACCGATATCGTGCAGAAGACCTGCGCGCTTGGCAAGCGTGATGTCCGCCCCGACCTCGCCGGCAAGCAGTCCGGCGATGAAGGACACTTCCAGCGAATGTTTCAGCACGTTCTGCCCATAGCTTGTCCGGTACTTGAGGCGCCCTAAAATCTTGACCAGCTCCGGGTGGATGTTATGGATGCCGGCGTCAAACACGGTGGCTTCACCGGCTTCCTTGATCTGCTGTTCGACCTCTTTACGCGCCTTTTCCACCATGTCCTCGATACGGGTGGGATGAATGCGTCCGTCGGAGATCAGCCGCTCCAGCGCGATGCGCGCGATATCACGGCGGATCGGATCGAACGACGAAAGAATGACGGCTTCGGGCGTATCGTCGATGATCAGCTCCACGCCCGTGGCGGTTTCGATCGCTTTGATGTTGCGGCCTTCGCGCCCGATGATGCGTCCCTTCATTTCGTCATTGGGCAGGGCGACTACGGAAACGGTCGTTTCCGCCACATGATCGGCGGCGCACCGCTGGATCGCCATGGTAATGATGTTGCGCGCCGTTTTTTCGGCGTCGTTCTTCGCCTGCGTTTCAATGTCCCGCACCATCAGCGCGGCGTCGTGCCGCGTCTGGCGTTCCACCGATTCCAACAGCTGTTCTTTGGCTTCCTCGGTCGTCAGCTGCGCGATCTTCTCCAGCTCGCCCAACCGACGGTTGGAAAGCTCCTCCGCCGCCAGCAGTTTTTCTTCCAGTTCCTTTTCTCTTTTGTTGAACTTCTCCTCCCGGCTCTCCAGCGCCGCGACCTTACGGTCCATTTGCTCTTCCCGCTGAAGCATTCTCTTCTCCAGCTTGGTGACTTCGTTGCGTCTTTCTTTGCAATCGGCGTCGCATTCGCTGCGCAGCTTATGCACTTCATCCTTTGCTTCCGAAATTCTCTCTTTGGAAAGAACCTCCGCCCGATTTTTCGCATCCTCTAAAATGCGGTTGGCGGCTTCTTCCGCGCGCCCCATGCGCGCTTCCATGCTCTTTTTTTGTATCAGACTGCCCACTGCCGCACCGATGACCAGTGTGCCGACGGCAATCAATATCCACATCCACGGTTCCATCTGCTACTTGTTTCACTCCTTTCAATACCATTTGCATCGGAACTTCTCTCCCGCAGCGAATGGGGAGAAAAGTGAATAATTCTGTACGATGTCTATTATACACGAAAATCAACGGACTGTCAAACGGAATCCAAGGGAAAAAATCGGGCGTCCGAGGCGCCCGATCGTGTGTTTCTTATTCTTTTACCGTTGAGGCGATGAACAGCTCGTCCATCTGCTTTTGCTCCACTTTGTCCGGCGCGCCGGTCAGGAGGCAGGACGCGTTCTGCATTTTGGGGAAGGCGATCACGTCTTTGATATTGTCCACGCCCGCCATCAGCATGGTCAGGCGGTCAAACCCGAGGGCAAGTCCGCCGTGCGGCGGCGCGCCGTAACGGAACGCCCGCACGAGGAAGCCGAACCGGTCGTCGATATCCTCCTGACTGAAGCCGAGTATCCGGAACATTTTATTCTGGATTTCCGGCGAATGGATACGGATCGAACCGCCGCCGAGTTCGTAGCCGTTCAGGACGATGTCGTACGCCTTGGCGCGCGCGTGACCGGGATCGCTTTCGAGTTTATCCAAATCCTCGTCCATGGGCGCGGTGAAGGGATGATGCTCCGCCACGAAGCGCCCTTCTTCCTCGGAATATTCAAACATCGGAAACTCCGTGACCCACGTAAAGGCAAACGTGTTTGCCGGGATCAGACCCAGCCGCCGCGCCAGCTCCTGACGAAGCTGACCGAGCGAATCAAACACGACCTTGTTTTTCGCGTCCGCCACGAGGAACAGCATATCGCCCGTCTTGGCGCCCGCGGCGCTGAAGATTTCTTCAAACTGTTCGGGCGTAAAGAACTTGTTGACGCCGGAACGGAAGCCTTCGGCTGACTTTGCGATCCACACCAATCCCTTGGCGCGGT
>JAGCSD010000107.1 GCA_017964345.1 Clostridia bacterium | reverse complement strand
GGAGCGGCTTTTTATATATGCTTATATGCGCATACGTATACAATATGCCGAAATGTGTAGAAAAATTGTCGTGTTTTTGTCTAAACGAAGAAAATAGACTTGACAAACCGCGCGCGAGAATTGTATACTATAAAAAAAGTACCGGCTCTTTCATGGCCGGACGGAAAAGAGGAAGTTGCTATGAAAATCTGCCCTAATTGCCAAGCACAGTTGGACGATAACGCGGCGTTCTGCACCCGGTGCGGTACGGCGTTCGCGCAGCCCGGACAGACCGCGCAACCGCAGTACGCGGCGCCCGCTCCCGCGGTTGATCCGTACGATCATACGGATGAATTTGACGCGAAGGACATTTCCGACAACAAAGTGTTTGCCATGCTGCCGTATTTGAGTGTGTTGGGCATCATCATTGCCCTGATCGCATCCGGACAGTCGCCCTATACCCGCTTCCACGTTCGTCAGGGCGCCAAATTCTTTGTACTGGAAACGCTGGTCGTTTTGGCGATGGCGGTGTTGTGCTGGACGTTCATCGTTCCCTTTGCCGGCGCGGCAGCCCTGTGCGTCATGCTTGTGCTGCAGATCATCTGCTTCGTTCAGGTTTGCCAAGGCAAAGCGAAGGAACCGGCTATCATCTGCAAGTTCGGCTTCTTAAAGTAAAAAAAGCAGCCCTTGCCGGTCATAAACGACCGGCAAGGGTTTTTTGTTTTATCCGAGGTGTCGATTGTGGTCGTTTTATACATTATTTTAGGTATTTTGGCGCTTGCCGCGGCATATTGCCTGTGGGTGATACTCAGCAGTGTGTTCATCAATACGCGCAAAGAATACGATGTCAACAGCCGTTATTACCGATGTGTGCTTTACAGCGCCACTTTTTTGGCGGTATTTTTCGGACGAATCAAAATCGAAATACGCGGGAAGGAACAAGTGCCTGCCGGACGATTTTTGCTCGTGAGCAATCATCGTTCCAAATTCGATCCGATCCTGACCTGGCACATCCTGCGTCGGCAAGACGTGGCGTTCATCTCCAAAAAAGAGAATTTCTCGGTGCCGTTCTTCGGACGGATCATTCGAAAGTGCTGTTTTATGGCGATCGATCGCGAGAACCCGCGCGCAGCGCTCAAAACGGTGGAACGCGCCGCCAAGCTGATTCAGAACGATGAGGTTTCCGTGGGCGTTTATCCCGAGGGTACGCGCAATTACGGCGAAGGACTGTTGCCGTTCCACAACGGCATATTTAAGATTGCCCAAAAGGCGAAGGTGCCGATCGTGGTGCTGAAGCTTACGAACACCGCGCAGATTCAGCACAATTTTCCTCTCCGCCGCACGCATGTCGTGATGGATTTCAAAGCTGTCCTGTCTGCCGACGAAGTGCGGACTATGCGCACCGTCGAGATTGGCGAGCGCGTGCGCGCCCTGCTTTTGGAAGAATAATATAAGGAAAAGAGGTCTTTATTTTTTATGAATACGTATGTTTTATTTAACGGACTTTCCGGAAACGGAACCGGTGAAACAAAGGCGCAAGGGGTTAAAAGGTTCTGCACCGGCAAGGAATTGATTTTCCGCGATATTACCAAGATGGAATCGTATACCGATTTCTTTGCTTCTCTTCAACAAGACGATGAAATGATCCTCTGCGGCGGCGACGGCACGCTCAATCGTTTTATCAACGATACCGACGGGATTGGCTTTACCCAAAAGCTTTTCTATTTCGCCGCGGGCAGCGGCAATGATTTTCTGCGCGATATGCGCGGGGAAACCGAGCAGACCGCGTTGGTGGAGCTTAACGATGTTATTCGCAATTTGCCGCGCGTGACGGTCAAGGGTAAGACCTACCGCGTGTTGAACGGCGTGGGCTACGGCATCGACGGCTATTGCTGTGAGGTGGGGGACGCGCTTCGCGCAAAGAGCGACAAGCCCATCAATTACGCCGGTATCGCTGTTAAAGGATTGCTTTTCCACTATAAACCCACGAACGCGCGCGTTACGGTGGACGGCGAGAAATTTGAATTCAAAAAGGTCTGGCTGGCGCCGACCATGAACGGGCGCTTTTACGGCGGCGGCATGATCCCCACGCCCGATCAGAAACGTACCGACGATACGCTGTCCGTTATGGTCATGTACGGCTCGGGCAAGCTGCGTACGCTGATGGTGTTCCCGTCGATCTTCCAGGGCGAACACGTCAAACACGATAAGATGGTGTTTGTGAAAAAAGGTAAACACATCACGGTGGCGTTTGACCGTCCCGTCGCTCTGCAGGTGGACGGCGAAACGATCCTCAACGTGAGCGAATACAGTATCGAAAAAGGTTAAAAACTTTAGCGTCTGTCGTCGGTTTGCGCCTGGCGGCGGTGAACAGGAAAACGCGCGGCATTTCCGCTGACAGCACGCGGATCGACCAAATCAGGTATCTCAAAAAACAGATAAGATCGTTTTATCCTCCCGGTCATCGGACCGGGAGGTTTTTGTGTCCTCCCATGATCGTTCCATAACCATTACGCGCTGACCGGGTTCGGATCAGCGCGGTTTTCTTTGCCAAGGAGGGGGTACGATCGCCGCGTTAAATTCCAAATACTGTATGTACTGTGAAAAACTATAAAGTTTTGTGTTCAAAAGTGGTCATTTCCGCAAAAAAATCTTCAAAAAAACAATAAAAAGTGTTGCAAAGTGGGCAGAAAAGTGGTACTATATAGATACCGACCCCGGGAGGGGACGACTTTACGCAAAAGGAGGTGCGGCAAATGGCGATGAAAGGCTTTCTCAGTCAGTTCGACGTTACGATCGACGACAAGGGACGCGTCAGGATCCCGGCTAAGTTCAAAGCGCAGCTCGGCGAAGATTTTGTCATTGCCTGCGGCTCCAGCGCGTGTTTGAAAATTTATCCCATGGACAAATGGGAAAAGTTGACGGCGCAAGTCGATCAGCTTTCCGAGTTCGATGAGGACGCCGAACAATTTAAGCGCACCTTGTACACCAACGCTTCTTTCGGGGAATTTGATGCCGCGGGACGTGTGTTGATCCCCAAAAGGTATCGGGCGTACGCGGAACTGAAAAAAGATCTGATTGCCTCCGGCGTGGGTGATCATTTTGAATTGTGGGATGCGGAGAATTGGCAGAAAGGTGATTACGCTTCTCTTGCCAAACGCCGCGACCTGCAAAAAGGGATCGCCGCCAAGCTTTCGGGGGACAAGGCATGACATTTACACATCAATCGGTATTGCTTCGTGAAAGCATCGACCTCTTAAACGTACACGACGGCGGAATCTATCTTGACGGTACGGTCGGCGGAGGCGGACACAGCGAAGCGATCCTTCGGCAGGCGGATTGCCGCCTGATCGGCATTGACCGCGATGACGACGCGCTGGCGGCGGCGAGCGAACGCCTGAAGCCGTTTTCCGACCGTGTCACGCTTAAAAAAGCCAATTTCGCGGACAGTACGCTTGTG
>JAGCSD010000106.1 GCA_017964345.1 Clostridia bacterium | reverse complement strand
GTGCCCGTTTGTGCCAAAACAGACTTTGACGGCATGATAACCCTGAACGAAACCGCCGCGTTTTTATGGCAAAAGCTGACCGAAGGGACCACAAAAGAGGCACTGACCGATGCGCTGACGGCGGAATATGACGTAGAGGAAGCTACCGCCGCCGCGGACGTGGACGCCTTGCTCACAAAACTGAACGCCGCCGGACTGCTCTGTGACTGATATGCTCTGTTCTGTTGCCGGGCTGCTTGTGGAAATGACGTGCGGAGGGCGTACCGCGCGTTCCGCGGAACCGTATCGGGTGCAGTCGGATCGAACGCCGGATATCCGTTTATCTGTTTCCCAAGAGGATATCGCGCGTTTTCGCGCGGAACATCCCGACGCCCGGATTCTTGACTGGGAATATATGCTTCTGTGCGGCAAATTCTGCTTTGAACTGCTGCGTTTTAACGGATTTGTCCTGCACGCTTCCGCCGTAGCAAAAGACGGACGCGCCTATCTTTTTTCCGCCGATCCCGGTGTGGGAAAATCCACCCATACCGCCCTTTGGTGTTCCCTCTACCCCGACGCGCGCATCCTCAACGACGATAAGCCGGCTCTGCGCCTGACGGAAAACGGATTTTACGCCTGCGGCACTCCGTGGAGCGGCAAGAGCGATCTCAACCTGCCTCTCTGTATGCCGCTCGGCGCGCTGTGTTTTTTGGAGCGTTCCGATCGAAACACCATCCGCCGCTTAGACGATCCCGCGGAGATCCTGCCCCTGCTGTTCGCGCAAACGACACGGCGTATGGGCAGCGCGCGTACCGACAAGCTGCTGTTCCTGCTCGGCAAACTGATCGAAGAGGTACCCATCTATCGCCTCCGTTGCCTGCCGAATGAAGACGCCGCCCGCCTTGCCTACGAAACCATGAAGCCGCAAGCATGAAGAAGCTTTTCCGTATGGAAAGGCTTTTTTTCTCACCCATCGGCGCACGGACGAATAGAATACTTCAGAGAGGTCAATACTGTTTCGGGGGTGAAGGATATGGCGGTTTGCTGTATTTGCGGGAAAGAAAAAGAGGATCATCTGGTCATCTTAGGCAAGTCTGTTTGCTCTGATTGTGAATGGACGATCGTAACGACCAAGGCGCATGAAGAGGGTTATAAGCACTGCGCCGGACAGCTTAAAAAACTGTTTGATTCATGGAATGTCACACCGACGCCGGAAAGCGCCGAATAGCGCGATTTCTCGGAAAACTTCTTTCTCGGAAAACTTCTTGAAAGAAGTTTTCCGAACCTTTCAAGAACTTTGCACTTGTTCAGATGAAAGCCATGCGGCGCGGTACTGTCATACACAGACAATCGACCCGCATGACGTTTTCCGAACCTTTCAAGAGCTTTGCACTTGTTCAGATGAAAGCCATGCGGCGCGGTACTATCATACACGGACGATCGACCCGCATGATGCTTTCCGAACCTTTCAAGAGCTTTGTACTTGTTTTGAGATCTGCCTTGTGCGGCATCCCAAAAACGGCAACGGGCAGCCCTTTCGGGTTGCCCGTTCTTTTGGAGCGCAAAAGCGCCTCTTTGTTTTTTTGTCCGTATCAGCCGACCATACCGGAGCGTTCGATACTCTGCACGAAGAACCGCTGGCAGAAGCAATACAGAATCACGACCGGCGCGATATGCATAACGGTACAGGCGGATTGATACAACGAATTCAACACGCCGTCGCCCGTGATATTCAGCACGCTGACGACATATTTGGAGCCCATGCCGATGATCTGTGTTGCCATTACCTTAGCGGAGGGGTTCAAAAAGCCGATATAATACCGGTCGTTATACTGCCACACGAAAGCGAACAGGAACACCGTAACCAGCATCGGCAGGGCGCTGGGAAGCATGATCTGCGCAAAGGTGCGGAATGGTCCCGCGCCATCGATATACGCCGCTTCTTCCAGCTCCTTGGGCTGATTGACGAAGTACTGCCGTAAAAGGAATACGAACAGTCCGTTGCGGTACATGGTCGCCGTGGCGCTTAAAAGACCGATAGCGGTCCAGCCGCGCGTCAGGTCGATATTCGGCACGCGGTAAAGCGGTTCACCGAACGTAAACATATACAGCGGATTGAACGCCTGATAGCGGAAATACATAGACGTTGTCAACATCTGAATGGGTACCATCAGCGTAAAGATGCAAAGCAGGAACATAATGTTGTTGCCCTTGAATTTGAACCGGGCAAGCCCGTAGGCAACCAGCATACACGAACACATCTGCATCAAAGCGAAGATCGCCGAGCTGAGGAACGAGTTCAGATACAAGGTCGGAATATCGGCAAACTTCCACATAGCGACGTAACTGTCCACGTTGATGGTACGCGGGATCAGAATGACCGTGGGATCATACACGTCCGCCGAGGTCATAAACGACGTAATCAGGGCGATCAGCATCGGATAAATGACCAGGTAACAAATACCGATCAAGAGAACCGAACGGAAGATACCCCACAGGAATTTGACAGCATACTTGCCCAGAATGACGCGCTTGAACTTTTGCCATCCCGACATTTTGGTAGGTACGTAGCGGTCAACCTCTTCCGCACCGACTTCATTGATCCGTTTGATTTTTTCGGATTTTTCCATCGTCGTCACCCCCCTTAGTTCTCATAGTATACGAGCTTGGAAATGATGCCCGCCACAACGGCAACAACGATAGTAACCAGCAGGAAATACATCCAGCTCATCGCCATCAGGTTCACTTGATCCGCGCCGCCTTCATTCATATACGAGTAGAGGTAGGAAAGCATCGGATTGCTCATGCCGCACAGGACGTCGATCATCGCATACACCGCGTTCACCAAGATCATGGGACTGATCATCGGGAAGGTGATCTTCCAGAAGTTTTCCCACGCGGTGGCGCCCTCCACTTTGGAGGACTCAAAGATCGACGGTGAGATCGTCTGCAAGCCTGCCAGGAAGATCAGCGTCGGCACGCCGGCGCCATTGATGATAGCGGTTAGCTTGTCAAACGCCGCGCCGACAAATGTACCGAATGAGCCGCCTATGCTTTCTTCTATATTGCCCGCGAGGTTCATCGCCTGCGAACCCATGGAAGCGATCTGACTTTCATCGACACCGCCGCCGCCGGCCAGCATGGACGCCGCCACACCCGCCGACGTGATGACCGGCATGAACAGGATCGCACGGGCTACCGTTCTGCCCACGAATTTGGAGTTCAGCACGTTTGCCATCAGGAAGCTGAAAATCAGCACCGACGGCACCATGATCGCCAGATCCGAGGCGGACGCGATCAGATTTGTGATAAAGTTGCCTTCCTTGATGGCATCGATATATGCCTGGAATCCGTGCGGTTCGATATCCGTAATGTTCGTCACGCTGTTAAACGTCTGCACATTGAACGAAAGCACCAGGGCGGTATAGAGCGGTGAGAGAACAAAGAAGATCAGACCGATCACAAAGGGAAGAATGAACAACCAGCCGTTCAGCGAACGCCGCGTCATGAGTCCCAGCTTATAACTTCTCGGTTTTTTCATGCGTTGCTTCCTCCTTTGGCAAAACTCAATTTCGCCACACGTGTTCCATCGGACGTAATATAGTCTTCCGCGCGATAATTGATGATAACGGTTGTGCCGTCGCTGTATGTCACACGGTTAACGTTTTCGTCCAATACTTCGTGCTTCACAATCGTTTCGCCCGCCGTGGAAGCAAGCAGATCGTTGTATTCTTTATAATAGGCGATCGCCTGATCGATCCACGAATTATAATTGAGGGAATACATACCGTCAAAGAGGAGATCCTTCACCTCATCGTTCGGCACGTAGCACCAGCGATAATACAAGCCGGACGCGGCTTCCACCGCCTCAAGGAATGTCTTGCGGGCGTCGCCGTTCAGGTTGATCGGTTCACCGGAGTACGGCAGGTAGCCGTGGATCACCATCTGATAGAAAGGTATCGACAGATCCGCTAAGTTGAAGCGGCTGCTCGTATTGCTGATTTCAAAGATGCTGTCCGTATACGCAAGCATATACGAATTGGCGCCCTTGGTCATCACACCCAGCTTCTCACCAAACAGTTCCGCCACCGCGGCATACGTTTGAGCGGTTTTTTCACGGTCATAGAAATCCTTGAGCTTGTAGTTGCCCGGCAGGTTGGTACTCAGACTGCCGAGGCTGACATTCTGGATTTTCAGCTTTTCCAGGTCGTTCATCACCTTGACCGCATTGCTTCCCTTATTATTCTCCGCAAAAATATTATATATCTTAGAGGGGGAAACAATGGTTGCACGCTGTCCTCCGTTGATGATGTTCCAGTTGACGTAATACTGATTGTGATAAGCAATATCACGCGTAACAAGACGGCTTGCATCCGTCAGTTCGCTGTAGCCGTCGAACATTTTATCCTTGTACACCAAGCCCATTTCCGTTTCATAATAGATTCGGATTCCGAGCGACTCGGCATACTCGTTCAATTCCTGCAAAGCGTTTTTACCGCCTAAGGCGCCCAAGACGTTGATTTTATTGTACACGGAATTCATCAGACCGTCGTTTGCCCACGCGCGGTAGTTGACCGCCACATTCTTGATACCGGCTTCACTGAGTTTTTCCAGAATCTCGCGCGCCTGTTCAAACGTCGTTAGCGCACGCATTTCCGTATACGGCACGCCGAGGAAGGCGGTGTTATGCGCATAAGCGCCGACCAATTCCAGGTGGAAGGGAATCGACTGGATATCCGTTTTCTTCAAAACACCCTTCTGCACCAAATAGTCCCGGTAATACTCCGCCATACCGTTATAGTCGGCTTTATCCTCGGAAAGAATCGTATAGTGAATAGTCAGGTCCGCCGAGTTGATTTCGTTTTGATAAATCCGGGACGTCTTGCTCGAAGTAGCGAAGGTCATCTCTTCGTACTCTGTCAGCCTAAATTGCGCATAGCAGCGGTTGCGATCCTTCACATATTGCTGGATATGCGCACCGCTCGCATCCGTGTACGCGTTGTTTTCAATGCTCTTACCGGCAATATCGGCAATGATCGTGGCGTTGGTGTCGCCCGATTCAATAACGGCAAACAGCGCGCTGTTCCCGTTTTTAATGCCGAACACCGGCAGGCTGGCGGGCTGATTCAGATACGGCTTCACCGCTTTTTCACGTCCGTCATCCAGCCCGTAAAGCTGCAGGCGCACCGCGTCGCCGATATTCGTCTTGCCGTTGTTGAAATTGATGATCGCACCGGATCCGTCGGGAACGAAGATATAGCCTTCGTCCTGTTCGCTTGCCGAACCGAAGTATTGTAACAGATTGATGGAGATCAGAGCAAATTCTGTCGAATCATACTGAATTTCATCACTGGGAACCGACACGCGCAAGCCGTTCTCGGTCAGGATATAATCCACCGGGATCCAGAACGTCTTGGAAGGCGTTTCGGGAATACCGAATTCCTCGTTGATCTCGTCGCGTTTTTCTTTGTCCATGCCCAGAACGTTGACAAACGCTTCCTGGAGGTTCAGCATGACCTGCGTTTTATTCCATGTCGTTTTATCACCGATGACAAACACGGTTTCGCCGCGTTTGATATATTCGTCGATATCCGGCACGATTTCACGCAGTTCGGAACGGCGTTCCTCACCGAACTGATTCCATAGATCAGGCATGATTTTGGTATAGACCGAGCCGCTGGTAATGAAGCTTGCCGCCATCCTGTACCCTTCCGCGCTCTTGAACGCGGCGGCGTATTCCATTGCCATTTCCTCCGTCATCGCCGTGGGGAATAAATAATCGGGCTTGACTTGACCGAGAATATAAATCACACGCAGATGACCTTCATGGTTGACAATGTAGAACTGATGCAGTCCAAGGTCCGGATTTTCGTTCATGACGCAATCCAAATAACTCTCCAGACGCGCCTGTCCGCCGGACGTCTTGTTGATATAGAAGATGGAAAGCTGACTGCTCATTTCGTTGCGCAGTCCCTCTTCACGCGCGCCGGGCGCGGGGTTGGAGAACCAGACTTCGCCGGTTGCCTTACTGCGCAGAGCAAACTCTAAGATCGCTTCGTTGAAGTACATTTCGTACTGATCGTTTTCCTGCGCCAGCTTGAACACGGTTTCGGTCGCGGGCGTCACGCGCGTCGTATAACCGCTTTGCGTGTCCTCTTCGCCGCCGTTTTCGCTGATAACTTCGATTTTTCTGCGTACATCCTGCCGCACCAGCGTTTTGGCGTTATCGTCGAACCGGAACAGTTCCTCCGTGTTTTGCGGAGTCAGATAACTGGCCTTTTCTTCCTTGGCACAACCGGAAAACGCGATGAGCGGAATGAGCAGGCAGACGATCAAGAATGCCGAAAGAAATCTTTTCATTGTCTTCCTCCCCCTACCTTCTCAATTCCAACTCACGGTAGATCGCATAGATAAAGTTCCAGATCTCCTGTACCAGGTAGAAGAACATCATCCCTAAAAACACGATCACAGCCATGCCCAGCAGAATCACCAGCAAAGACAGGAATGTTTTGCCCCCGCTGTACTGATGGGTCGTCATGGTACCGGTATAGATCAGCATAGCGGTCCATCCGATCCCGAGATACGTAACCAAAGACACGATTGTCGCTTCGTTGGAAGTTAAAATATTGGTCAGCGGCAAGAGCAGGATCTGCGAAAGTACCAGCGGGAGCATGGAATATCCCGTGTAAAGAAGAATGTCCCGCATACTGCCTTCGCCGTCGAACAGCGTGGTAAAGCCCCAGTTGGCGGCTACCCAAATGGCCACGATCAACGCCACGCGCACAAAGGTGCCGACTACGTTGATATCCTCGGGGAAAACCGCTAACTCATTGAAATAATAGTTGTTGAACTGCTTATCCAAGATATCGGTCACCACGTACAGCACGAGAAACAACAGAGCGATATACATCTTTCCGCGTTTTTCATGCTTCAGGTCCCAAAATCCGTCAAGCGGGTGGGTCGCTACGTGGAAGGCATACTTGAGATCCCTTCCAAAGGTCTTAATGGATTCCATTACTCGTCTTTCCCTCCCGTTTTAATGAATCTGCGCATACGTTTGTACCATCCGAATAAGATCGCCCCCAACGCGATCACAATGATGACCGTCATCAGCACGGGCATGACATTTTCCAGTACTTTATCGCGGTATTGATAGAACGCCTTTCCGTATTCCTCACGTGAATAACCCTTTTTGAAATATTCGGCGGCGTCCAGATACATGGCGCGCTGTTTGTCGGAATCCAACTCTTCGGATGCGTTCATGTAATACACTTTGCCGACGCCGCGATAGGCGATCGCGGAGTTGGACGACATCCCCAGTACTTTATTCCATGCGTCAACCGCTTTGTCATAGAGGCGTTCCTCGTGGCTGTTGACCGCCTCTCGCAGGATCAAACCGTATTCGGTCGGCACAAAGGATGTGATCTGCGCACCGGCGGAATCCAGTACCAAAATGGTCTGGTCGTCGCTCAGGAGTTCCAACGCAGCCGGCTGCAAGCTCGTACCTTTTGTAAAGCCTACCTGCTCCTCACGCGTATCGGTGTACTTTCTGGAAGCGGAAATGTTCGGTCTTTGCCCCAGCGCGCCGAACACATAGAGCAGTTCGCCGGTGCTGGTATAGGTGAACACACGTCCCTTTTGGGTATCCAGAACGCTGGCAAGCCCGTTCGCCGAAACCGTTACGTCGGCAATATAGGAATACGTGGAACGCTCGGCACCGTCACCCATATCCCCCGAAGGTGGGATGATGCCCTGACGCTGCAGAACGTCACTGCCGGCGGCGTTGAGCTTACGCAAAGCGGCGCCGACCCCGGAGCTGCTCGAAAAATGGGAACGCAGCTCTTCCAGGGAAAGCTGAGAAATCGTACCGTAAATGAACCCTTCGGGATCCAGTGTTACGTTGCTGTATTCGGTGGAAAGGTTCTGCTGACGTTTGCTCTTGGCTTCTGCCGTAAGCAGGCGGTTCAGCAAAGCGGACAGCGTCTGACGCGTTTTGGTAGCGCCGAAAAACTTAGTGAAAACGCCGTCGGGATCCAGCTCTACCAATCCCTGATAGCAATCGCGGGATACGACAAACATTCTCATGGAACGGTCTACCACGATCTTCATAGGCTTATAGGAAAGCTGCGTGACATCAGAACCGGTGCTGGTTTTACTGGTATCCGTCGTCGTGTCGTCGGCGTTTTCCTCATCAAGGGTATCCGCCGCGGGCGTTGCCGTGGCTTCCGTCATTTCATCCTCTGCCGGAACAGGGGTGACGGTCGGTTCGACGTCCTCTTGCGCGGTCGGCGTGGCGGAAGGCGTCGGCGTTTGGTTTTCGTTCCGATCCGAGAGATACTTGGAGATATCCGGATCGTCGAAGGTGCGGTCAAAAAGGTACTGATCGTTTCCTTCGTCATAGGCAAAACGGACGATCCGCTTATTGCCGGTATCGCACACGTAGAGCAGTTTATCGGCGTCATAGAAGCACATACCGTTATTATTGTTGAATCCGTCTTCCTTACCGGCGTTATTCCACGCGCTGATGATCTGCTTGACGGTGCGCAGGTCGCTTTTCAAAACGACGATACGGTTGTTTCCGCTGTCGGAGATCAGCAGATCACCGTTATAATCGAACTGCACGATGTCCTGCGGAGAGGAAAGCGCTTTGCCGTCGAGCTGATCCAGCCCGATCAAACCGCTGTCGATCACCTGATCCGGCACATAGGCCTGCGGTTCATCGTAAATGCCGGATTGGGTAACCGTATAGTTACGATACGGCGCCGCGAATACCGTGACGGACAGGCACAGCGTAAGCAGTGCGGTCAAACTCAGAGTGACAATTCTTTTCATCCTTGCACCCCCCTTAATCCTTCATACCGGACGTTGCCATGGTTTCGATGATGTTGCTCTGCGAGATGATAAACATCGTAATGGGCACGACCATCATGATCACGGTAACGGCGTTCGCAACACCCTGGCGCGCGATGCCGGTCGATACGATCTGCTGCAGCGCATACGGCAGAGTTTTGAGCGATTCACTTTGAATGAAGACCGACGCGCCCAAGTTCCACAGCGACTGTACCGAAAAGATCATCAGCGTCAGCCACGCGGATTTCACCTGCGGCAGT
>JAGCSD010000105.1 GCA_017964345.1 Clostridia bacterium | reverse complement strand
TACCCGCAGTTCTCCAGCGTGGAGATCATATTGCCGCACCGCTCGGAAAATCCCTTGCGGTGCGCCGCGCGGCGAAAAACCGACAGCTCTTTTTCACAGGACGCGATGCACGCGCGCATGACCATGGCTTTTGCGCAGTCATCCAGAAAAGTTTTGCGGTTCGTGCCGCAATAGTCCGTGATCTCGCCTGCGAAACGGTTGAACGAGGTAACGGATACGTCAATAAAGCCGTTCAGTTGAAGCTCGGCGCACAGACGGCGTTCAAAATGATAGGTGACGTGATCCGGCACAATAAGAAACGAGGGCTGTTTGTTTTCAATGCGGCGTCCGATCCGCCGGATGATCTCAGTCGTTTTGCCCGAGGATATCCTTCCGCATATAAGCGTCAGCAAAAAACGCCCACCGTCCTTTCGATTTTTTTTATATTTTATCATAACGCGTCGAATAACTCAACCAAAAAATAGAGTCAGGGGGAATTGATTGACACTTTAACGCTTTTGTACTATAATGAACCTTTGGAAAACAACGGGAGGACACGACGTGGAACAGGCACAGGAAGTCAAGCGCAGACGGACGTTTGCGATCATCTCTCACCCCGACGCGGGCAAAACGACACTGACGGAGAAACTGCTTCTTTACGGAGGCGCGATCCACGCCGCCGGGAGCGTCAAAGCGCGCAAGGCGGAAAAACACGCCGTCAGCGACTGGATGGAGATCGAAAAGCAGCGCGGTATTTCCGTTACGAGCAGTGTGATGCTGTTCGACTATGACGGCTACCGCATCAATATTCTCGATACCCCCGGGCATCAGGACTTCTCGGAGGACACGTATCGCACGCTTGTCGCGGCGGACTCCGCCGTGATGCTGATCGACGCCGCCAAAGGCGTGGAACAGCAAACAATTAAGTTGTTCCAGGTCTGCCGCAAGCGCAGTATCCCGATTTTCACGTTTGTGAATAAACTCGACCGAGCGGGCAAAAATCCTTTTGACCTGATGGACGAGCTGGAAAACGTACTCGGTATTCGCGCCTGCCCGATGAACTGGCCGATCGGTACCGACGGCGATTTTATGGGCGTGTATCACCGCGAAAGCGGACAGATCGAACTGTTCAGCGGCGGCAATCACGGGCAGAACAAGGTGGAAAGCGTGACCGGTACGGTGGATGATCCCGCGTTTGCGACGCTCCTGGGCGATTACCATTACAAGAAACTCTGCGACGATATTGAATTGCTTGACGTGGCGGGCGACGCGTTTGACCGTGAAAAGGTGCTTTCCGGTACGCTCACGCCGATGTTTTTCGGCAGTGCCATGAACAATTTCGGCGTACAGCCGTTTTTGGAAAAATTTCTGACCATTACCACGCCGCCGACGCCGCGCCAGGCGGACGTCGGTCAGATCGATCCGAACGCAAGCGATTTTTCCGGCTTTATTTTCAAGATCCAAGCGAATATGAATCCCGCGCATCGCGACCGCATTGCCTTTATGCGCATTTGCTCCGGACGTTTCGAAAAGGGCATGACCGTTACCTTAGCCCGTGAAAACAAAGAACTGAAGCTCGCTCAGCCTCAGCAGTTTATGGCGCAGGAGCGCGAAAGCGTGGAAGAGGCGTTCGCCGGCGACATCATCGGTCTGTTCGACCCCGGCGTATTTGCGCTCGGCGATACGGTATACACCGGCAAGCGGGTGCAATTTGCCGGCATTCCGGTGTTCGCGCCGGAGCATTTTGCCCGTATCAAGCCCGTGGATACCATGAAACGCAAACAGATCTTAAAAGGCATCACGCAGCTCGCGCAGGAGGGCGCGATCCAGATATTCCGCGATCACACCTACGCCGCGGAAGAGATCATCGTGGGCGTTGTCGGCGTCTTGCAGTTTGAGGTGCTTCAGCATCGTCTGCGCACGGAATACAATGTGGAGATTTCGTCCCAGCAACTGCCGTTCCGCTACATCCGCTGGCTGCCGGAGGGCTGCCAACCCGATACGCTGAAATTAACGTCCTCGACGAAAATCGGCACCGATCTGAAAGATCGTCCCGTCGCGTTGTTTGAAAATGATTGGTCCATGCGCTGGGCGGAAGAGAACAATAAGGGTTTGGTGCTTGCCGATATTTCGGACCGATAACCGATTGACAGTTTTTTGAAAATCATATACAATGGTAGCGAATATAACGCATGAGCGTTCAATGAATTTATATCGGAGGGAACAACATGAACAAGAAGACAGTCAAAGACATTTCGGTCAACGGCAAAAAGGTGCTTGTCCGCGTGGACTTCAACGTCCCGCTGGACGAAAATAAGCATATCACGGACGAAACGCGCATTACAGCCGCGCTTCCGACGATCCGCTATCTGCTTGACAACGGCGCCGCCGTGATCCTTTGCTCGCATTTGGGACGTCCCAAGGGCGAATTTAATATGAAATATTCGCTGGCGCCTGTGGCGGCTCGCCTCAAAGAGATCTTCCCCGGTCAAGTGACGTTTGCAACGGACGTGATCGGCGATTCCGCCCAAAAAGCGGTCGCTTCTGTCAAGCCCGGCGAGATCGTGCTGCTT
>JAGCSD010000104.1 GCA_017964345.1 Clostridia bacterium | reverse complement strand
CCCTCCTCGGTCGGGCGGGAATCCAGCACCCGGCTGTCAAGACATCCGCAAAACAAACATTTCATAGTGTTCCTCCTGTCAAAAGTCTTTGATATAGGGTTATCGTGGTTTCATCCCCGCGGGATGAAAGAATTTCACAGGTCCCGCTTTCTCCTCGCGGGGGGCGTTTCAGGTGACGCTCGTTCAGCACGCTTTGCAGATGCCGGACCGTTCCGTCGATGCCGTCGAACACCGCCGCCGGCTTGCCCAGTGCCTTGAGGATGCGCTCCCGCACGAACGGATAATGCGTACACCCCAGCACGATCGCCGTCACATTTTCCGCCGCAAACGGCGATAGCGTTTGGGCAAGATATGCGTCCAAATCAGAGGACGCAAACACGGCGTCTTCGATCTTTTTTGCCAAAAGACGGCACGGGACGCCGATCACGCGCTTATCTTCGTCATACCGGTCGATCAGCGCCTGCACGCGCGCGGAATGAATGGTGGCGTCGGTTGCCATCAACAGGACGGTGCCTCCCGTTTGCTCCAGCGCCGGCTTGATCGCCGGTTCCATACTGATAACGGGAATATCCAGCCGTGCGCGCAGATCGTCCACCGCGACGCCGGTAGCGGTGTTGCACGCCACGACCAGCGCCTTGATCCCGCGATAAAGCAGACAATCCACACCCGCCCAAACGAGCCGCCGGATCTCCTCATCCGTTTTCGTTCCGTACGGTGCGTTCAGGGAATCCCCGAAATATATGCAGTTTTCTTCCGGCATTTGTTTTCGCGCGGCGGCAAGAACATTCAATCCGCCGACGCCGGAATCAAAGAAGCCTATTGGCATATCTTCTCTCATATTCCACCTACTATATATAGTATAACATACTAATTTGCGAATGTAAACAAAAAATATTTGCCTGGATACGACAAGTTTGATATAATATCGATAAATGATTAGGAGGGTTCCGCCATGAAGCACGCTTTTGAATCACGCATCCTTTGCCCCCAAACCCGGATCTGTCTGCCTCGGGAAGTCAAAAACGTGTACGGCGGCGTCGATGCCCCCGAACATCTGCTGACACGGGATGAACAAACCTGTACGCTGAGATTCGACGGCGATACCGCGCCGAAGGTGGTTTTTGACCTCGGCGCCGCTTCCACCGGCGGCTATCCCGTATTTAAGGTAAGATCCTTCCACGGTGAGAATCCCGTTCTGCGGCTTGCTTATTCGGACTGGTACGATTACATTTTGGAAGAGCCCTACGGCGAGCAGGGTGATTGCAAACGCGGTGTTCTGAAATATTTGGGTGTGGAACTGCCCGTCCTGCCGGGCGATCCGAACCGGTATAACCTGTTCACCATCACGCACGCGGGCGAATACATCTCCCCGCTTGTGCAGGGACAGGAACGCTTTCTGATGTTAAAACTGGACACGCCCGGCTGTGAAGTGGAAATCGAGTACGTGTATATTTACTATACTTCCGATATGACGTCCTACGACGGCGGGTTTACCTGTTCGGACGAAAATCTGAACAAACTGTGGTACGCCTCGGTTTGGACGTGTCAGCTCGCCACGATCGATAACGCCCGGTCATGGGACGTGTTGAACGGCACGCTTTTGCTTCGCGCGCTGACAAAAGGCAAAGACGCCGGCTTTTATAAAAACGGTATGGATCTGACCGACTATTCCGTCGAATGCGATTTTGCAATCGCCTATAACCCGCAGATGGCGTCCGGGTTCGGTATACTCCTGCGCGCGCGGACGCTCGATGACGGCTACGCGGTATTCTTCAATTTAGATCAAACCGTTCAGGCGTACAAGCGCGAAAACGGGTTTTATACCCTGCTCGCGCAAGGACCTGCCGCGTTGACGGACAATGCCTGGTATCACGCCTCCGTCACGGCGCAGGACGACTTGTTTACCGTTTCGCTTGATCATACCCCTGTTCTGACATTCCGTGACGGCACCTACCCCACCGGTTCTTTCGGCTTCTGCCAAACAACGGAGAAATGGGCGCTTGCGCGATGCCTACGCGTTACAGAGAACAAAAAGGTGTTCTTTAAGGATGATTTTATATCCCGTGAAGCGCTGGCGCAATATGAATTCACCCGTTCCGCGCCCTTTGTTTCCGACGGCGCCAAGCGTGACCGCTTACCGTGGATCGGCGACCTCGACTGGGCGGGGCGTAATATTTATTACGCTTTCCGTTCGTTTGACGCCATGAAAGAGTCCCTGCGGATGTTTGCGTTCCATCAGACGCCCGACGGATTCATCTGGGGTACCTGTTACCCTGAAAACACCCGAAAACCAAGCGATTACGGTTATTACGAATCCGATATTTTTTCCGCGTGGTTCGTGCCGACGCTCGCCGATCATCTGCTTTTTACCAATGACCGCGCGTTTGCCGCCGAAATGTACCCTGCTGTTCAAAAGGATATCGAATACTTATGGCGGTTTGTGGGATCCGACGGATTGTTCAATCAGCGTTACGCCACCAGCAAGGGCTTGTGGGATCACGCGCTGAATGATATGGGTAAGTTTGCTTATAACAACCTGATCGTGTCCGAGGCGATCGGCGAAGCGGCGTATATCGCGGGCATTTTAGAGAAAACCGCGGACGCTGAAGAATGGACACGTCGAAAGAATAAGATGCGGGAGGCGATCCGTCGATATCTGACCGCCCCTGAGGGATATCTGGTTAAAAGTACAGACAACCGTGATTTCTGCGAAATGGCGAACTCCCTGGCGCTTTCCATCTGTTATTTCAGCGACAAAAAAGACGCGCGGGCGGCGCTGGATGTACTCCTTGACCGCACGCCCGGTCACGGGAAGATCACCGCGCTGATGATTCGCGGCGCGTATCAGTACGGCTTTGACGAAGAAGCCTATCGAACGCTTCTCCAACCCGGTTATCGTTATGTCGTGGAGCAAACCGATTTTGTGGTCTATGACGCGCTGGAGAACCCGAATTTTGATTTTGCTTCCCACCGTATGCACCCCGCCAACTGGATCAAAGCGTTACAGGATCCGCGCGGACCGATGACGACGTGGGAGTGCATGACGTATCCGCCGTTGAAAGAAGGCAAGGGGGAAGCATGGGGCGACCGATCCCACCCCGACACCGCCATTGCCCACGTTTTGACCGGCTTCCAGCTCGGCGTTCTTCCGCAAAAGCCGGGATTTGAAACTTTCTCTTTTTGCCCGCACGTTTACGGATTGACGCACGCGGAAGGCGTTATTCCTTCCCCCTTTGGCGATATTGAGGCTTCCTGGCATCTCAAAAACGGCGCAATGACAGTGGATATACGCGTTAACGACGAAAAACGCCTTGCCTGCCTTGCCGTACAGACGACAGACGCGCAAAGCGTGTGCCTGACGGTCAACGGACACAAAAGGACCGTCAAGCAAATCCAGGATACTTGGGTCCTCGCCTGAATATTTACGGTTGATAAAAAAACAATTCTATGATATACTATTTCTGAGGTGATGGATATGAAAAAAGTCATGTTGAATTTAAGTGAATCTCAGCAGATCAAGTGTTTTGCCAATCTCGTTAATAAATATACGTTTGACATGGATCTGCGTTCCGGCCGTTACGTGGTGGACGCCAAGAGCATTCTGGGCATTTTCAGCCTGGATCTTTCCAAGCCGGTGGAACTGGAGATCCTCTCCGACGACACGGCGGAAGTGGAACGCTTTCTGGCGGACATCAAACCGTATCTCGCATGAGTTTTACCGAAGTTTCCCTCGCGGTCCTTTATCTGCTCCAGGAAGCGCGTGTGGCGCTGAATATGGAGCAGATCGCGCAGGGGTTAGAAAGCGCCGCGGCAGGCACCTATCTGGATACGGCGCTTGCCGTCAATGACTTGACGGATAAAGGTTTTCTGCGCGCGGAAGACACGCCGATGGCTCCCCTGTACTCACTGACGGTAGAGGGGCGTGTGAATTTATCGCATTTAGT
>JAGCSD010000103.1 GCA_017964345.1 Clostridia bacterium | reverse complement strand
CGGCTTTTTTGGCTTTTTCGAGCTCGCGCAAAAGATAGGACTTGGTCACACCCACGTCCACAGAGTCCCACGGCAAGGTTTCATCCGCGGGAATTTCGCGCCGCGCCATCTTGCTCATGGACAGCCCGTGGGCTTCAAATGCTTTTTCCCATGCGTCCATGCGAAAGCACTCGTTCCACGCGTCCATTTTCGCGCCGTTTTTCCACGCGTCGTACAGCACGGCGCACAGCTCGCGCCCGCCGCGCGCGCAGGCGGCTTCCAACTTCGACGCCTTGCTGTCATGGTATTTGTATTCCACGCCGCGCATCGGGCGGATCAGGTCGCTCAAATACGCTTGTTTTTTTCTTACATTGTCCTCGTCGTCCTGTGCGATCCACTGGAACGGCGTAAACGGCTTGGGAATAAACACGGACGTGGACACCGTAATACGCATATTTTTGTTGTTTCCGAAAACCTCACGGTAGACTTGCGCGCACTTCTGTGCCAAAGAAGCAATCCCGGCGATGTCCTCCATCGTTTCGAACGGCAAGCCCATCATAAAATAGAGCTTGATCGCGCGATAGCCCGCTTCGTATGCGCCGCGTACCGTGCGCAGAAGGTCTTCCTCCGACACGTTTTTATTGATGATGTCGCGCATTCTTTGAGAACCGGCTTCCGGGGCGAACGTCAGACTCGTTTTGCGCATGGCGCTTGAAACGAACGCGGGATTGAACGAATCGATGCGAAGGCTCGGCAGCGCGGTGTCTATATGCCGTCCGCAAAACTCCTCGTCCATGCGGCGCACCAGTTCTTCGATACGGGAATGATCGCCCGAGGAAAGCGACGTCAGCGAGATTTCATCATATCCGGTTGCTTCTTCGCTCTCTTTCGCCTGCCGCAGAAGTGTTTCCACACTGCGCTCGCGCAGGGGACGGTAGAGAAAACCCGCCTGGCAGAACCGGCATCCGCGCGTACAGCCGCGGAAAATTTCGAGCATAATGCGGTCATGCACGACTTCAATGTAGGGAACGATCGGCTTTGTCGGGAAAAAGGCGTGTTCAAAATCTTCCACCACACGTTTGACCGCCTGCTCCGGCGCGCCTTCGTCATGCGTAATGACCAGATGCCCGTCTTGTGTTGTATGATGATAGAAGCTCGGCACATACATACCCGGGTTTTTCGCCAGCGCAAGAAGCAACTCCCGCTTGCTTTTCCCGCTTGCGCGCCACGCCTTGTACAGGTCGATCAGCTCGTGCAGTTCTTCCTCGCCGTCGCCCAACAGGAAGCAGTCGATAAAATCCGACAGCATTTCGGCATGGTTGGCGCAGGGACCGCCGGCAACCACCAGCGGCTCGTCCTCGCCGCGCTCGCGCGCGAAAATGCTGACGCCCGCCAGCTCCATCATATTGAGAATGTTGGAATAGCTAAGCTCATATTGCAGAGTAAACCCCCATATATCCGCGTTTCTGACCGGCATTTTCGTTTCCAGCGTGAAGAGCGGAATATGGTTTTCCCGCATTTTTTCTTCCATGTCGATCCACGGCGCGTAAGCGCGCTGGCAGAAGGTGTCGTCACGGGCATTGAGCAGATGATAGATGATCTTGCCGCCCAAATGCGACATACCCATCTCATACGTATCGGGATAGGAAAAGACGAACTGCACCTGCGCGTTTTCCTTACAGACGGCGTTCCATTCGCCGCCGGTATAGCGTGCGGGCTTGTCTACCTGCTCAAGAATCGCGTCCAGCGTCATGTATCCGCCTCCATACTTATGCTTATCCATCTTATTATAAAGGAACGGCGGCGGTTGTGTCAAATCAAATCGTCGGGAAGATTTGACAAAGCCTATGGGGTATGGTACAATACGATTGGATTTTCGCAAAAAGGAGGGATCGTATGTCAGACGAAACGCGCTTGACCGGCGAATGGAACAAGCTGATCGCCATGCCGTTATTTTGGCCGCGGTTTCTCTTTTTATCGTTGGCTCATATCGCCAATCATCTGACGCGCATTTTCGCGGTCAACCCCGCCTACTGGTGGCTGATTGCGGTGTGCTTTGCGGCGGAAGGCGTCTTTGTCATACTCGAAGGTATCGTACTGTTTCGCCTGCGTCCGTCGCTTTCCTTCCGGCGCGCGCCGGTGATCGTGTGGATCGTGTTTTCCCTGCTCGCTCTGACATCCGAAATCGTAAACGGCGGACCGGTCGGGTTTTCTTTATTTCCGCTTTTTCTTTTACCCGCCTTGCTGTGGATGGGACAGGAAGAGAATTTTTTTCCGTTCTATTTAGCGTCGTTCGCGCCCGTTATCCCGGTGAGCCTGTTTTGCGGCGTGTTCTTTTTTCCGCTGGAGAGTAACGGCTTTTCGCTGGAAATCGCGGCGCTCGTACCGGTGCTTCTGTGCGCCATGGCGTGGTTGCTTCTCAATACCGAACGGTTTTATTCCGTTGTATTTGTGCTGACCACATTTCTGATTATGCTTCTTCTCTATTTTTCGGGCGTATCGGGCGGGCGCACGGGATTCGTGTCTATCCTCGGTACTCTGCTGTTCTTTTTAATCGCCTTGACGATTAAATTCCGCGCAGCGAGCCGACACAAGCATTTTCGTACCAGCAGGTTGACATTCCTTATTATCGTAGCGGTTATTTTGTTGACGGCACTGACCGTTTCCGGCGCCGTATTACTGGATTCTCTCGGCAAGGCGCCGCAAACGCCGGAATCAATCGAACACATGAATATTTGGGAAAAATTTGCCGCCTCCCTGCGCAACGGCAATCTGCTTTCCAACCGCGGGATGATCTGGAAGTACACATTCAAACATATCCGTCTGTTCGGCGGGGGACCGCTGTTCTACGTCTACGCGTCGGAGCTGGACGCGATGCAGCACTTGGCGCACAATTCGTTTTTAGCGGTACTGGGGCATTGCGGACCGATCGCTTTCGTGCTGTTTACGGCGTTTTGCGTCTATATGTTGATTTTATCCGTCCGATACGGGCTGGCGGAGAGGCGTTTGTATCTGTTCCCGTTCGTGATGCTCGTTTCGTTCTATCTGTGCAGTATCACGGAGGATGTTTTTTATCTCTACGGACCGCGTTCCGGCACCCTGCTTTTTTATGCCGCCTGCGCGTTTTTGCTGATCCACGAAGGCAAACGCGAAGGTCGGGTCCTGTTTGCGTCGCGGTAAGGCATTTTCGCGGCGAACGGAACACATCGCCGTCCTTGCGCCATAGTATGGTACAAAGGACGTGATCTGCTTGTGGTATGTTTCCTATGCCGCTTTGGCAACGGTGGGCACCTGGCTTTTGACCGCCTTGGGTGCGTCCACCGTTTTCTTTTTTACAAAAACAAATCCGCGTGTTTTATCGTTGATGCTCGGATTTTCCGCCGGCATTATGCTGGCGGCGTCGTATTTTTCGCTTTTGGCGCCCGCATTGGAGGCGGCGCAAGGTCCCCTGCCCGCGTTTGTTTCGGTTACGCTCGGCTTTTTGGCGGGCGGACTGTTTCTGATCGGGTGCGACCTGTGGTTTTCGCGCCGTCACGCACGGCGTACCAGTCGTGTGTTTTTACTGATTTCTTCCATTACGCTTCACAACATTCCCGAAGGATTGGCGGTCGGGGTAGCGTTCGGTGTTCTGCGCGGGACACTGCCGACCGCTTCGACACTGGCGGCGCCCGTCGCCGTAGCGGTTGGTATCGGACTCCAGAATTTCCCCGAAGGCGCGGCGGTTGCCCTGCCGCTCAGACAGGAGGGACATTCCCGCTTCAAAAGCTTTATGTTAGGACAGCTTTCGGGTATTGTGGAACCGATCGCGGGCGTGCTGGGCGCTCTGCTGGTAACAGTGGTTT
>JAGCSD010000102.1 GCA_017964345.1 Clostridia bacterium | reverse complement strand
GAAACGTATCTGTCGCTGATGAAACAAAACGCTGAAAACCTCCGGGTGGCTTTGGGAGTGAATGAAGATGTTAAAGGTTGAGAATCTGTCTGTTGCCCTGGGCGGCGCGACGGTGCTGGAGAACGTATCGTTTTCCGTTCAAAAGGGCGAATACGTCTGTATCGTGGGCGAGAACGGCGGCGGGAAGTCGACGCTTCTGCGCGCCATATTGGGGCAAGTGCCGCGCGCCGGCGGCACGGTGACTCTGACGGAGGGCAAGATCGGTTATCTGCCCCAGCAAAGCACGGCGGGGGCGGATTTCCCCGCGTCGGTAAAGGAAACGGTGCTGTCCGGATGTCTGGGCGCGCTCGGGTGGCGCCCGTTTTACGGCAGGGCGGAAAAAGAAAAGGCCGAGCGCGTGATGAAGCGCTTAGGCGTGTGGGAGTGGCGGGAGCGTTCCTTCTCACGGCTTTCCGGCGGGCAGAAACAGCGGGTGCTGTTGGCACGGGCGCTGTGCGCGGGCGAAAATCTGCTTCTCCTCGACGAACCGATCACGGGGTTGGACCCGTTGGTGACGCAGGAACTGTATCAGCTGATCGATCAGGCGCACCGCGAGGAAGGCTGGACGGTCCTGATGGTATCCCACGACGTCAAAACCGCCGTCACGGTGGCGGATAAGATCCTGCATCTGGGAAAAACCGTGCGGTTTTTCGGCACGAGCGAGGCGTATCTGGCAAGCGACCTCGGCATTCATTTTACGGGGAGGTGCTGTGAGCATGTTTGATCTTTTGCGGGAAATGCTTTCCTATGCTTTTCTCCTGCGCGCGCTCGCCGTGGGCGTGATGGTGTCGCTTTGCTCGGCACTGCTCGGCGTGACGCTGGTCTTAAAAAAATACTCCATGATCGGCGACGGGCTTTCACACGTCGGCTTCGGGGCGATGACGGTCGCGCTGGCTTTGAACGTTGCGCCGCTGTACGTCGCCGTGCCGGTGATGATCGTCTCGGCGTTTTTGCTCCTGCGTCTGCGGCAGAGCAGCCGCTTCAGCGGGGATGCCGCCGTGGCGATCATTTCGGCGTCCTCCATCGCCGTGGGCATTACGGCGGCGTCGCTCGCCGGCGGGCTGAATACCGATGTATACAGCTATATGTTCGGTTCCGTTCTTGCCGTCACGCGGGAAGACGTGATCCTCGCGTTCGTTCTGTGCGCCGCCATTTTGACGTTCTTCGTGTTGGGCTATCATCGGATTTTCGCCTTTACGTTCGATCCGGATTTCGCCGACGCGTCCGGCACGCATACGCGTCCGTTCAACATGGTTTTTGCGCTTCTGACGGCGGCGACCATCGTGGTGGGGATGCGTGTGATGGGCACGATGCTGATCTCGGGGCTGATCGTGTTTCCCGCGGTGACCGCCATGCGCCTTTCGCGCTCGTTCCGCGGCGTGACGGTCACGGCGGGCGTTATTTCCGTTGCGGCGTTCGTGATCGGCATGATCGCTTCTTACGCGTTTTCCTACATCCCCGCCGGCGCGGGGGTGGTGCTGGCAAACCTCCTGTTCCTGCTTCTCGCGTCGCTTGTCGGGCGCCTGCGAAAGACCGGTTGACGGAACGGCGGAAATACCATATAATATAGAAGCCGTTTTCGGCAATTCCGACAGTTCGAAACCATCCTGTCGTAAAACAAAACTAAGGGGAATAAAAAATGAAGAATTTATCGCTCAAACAGTTGCCGCTCAAGCAGTTGGTGCGCGCCGCCGTGATCGCCGCGGTGTATGCCGCCCTTACACTCGCATTTTCAGGGATATCTTATGGAACGGTGCAATTTCGCGTGTCGGAAGTATTGACCGTGTTACCCTTTTTTTTGCCTGAAGCTGTATGGGGACTGACGATCGGTTGCTTTTTTGCAAACATTTTCAGCCCCGAATTAGGTATTCTTGATCTCATTTTCGGTACGCTTGCCACATTATTAGCGGCGCTTGTGACAAGACGGATAAAACATTATTATCTGGTACCGATTCCGACAATCCTGTTTAATGCCGTAATTGTCGGTTTAATGATTACGTTTACCTCAGGAGTTCCGGCTACTCTTTTCCTTTTTTTAACGAGTGCCGGATTTGTTGCACTTGGAGAAACGGTTGTTTGTTATATAGGGGGCATACCCTTCCTGTTCGCCTGGCAGAAACTGTCCAAACGGTTTTCGTTTTTGCGTTGAGAAAGCACGCGGCAGGCGGGCAATGGTCGCAAAAAGTCGAACGGCATAATTTTGCGAAAAAATATTTACAATTTATACATAATTCAAACGAAAAAAGTGATTGAATTTGATTTGTCGACGTGCTATAATAGATTTGAACTATGCGGGAAACTGCATAAATAGAGAAGGGAGATAACTCAAACATGAAAAAGGCTTGCAAATTTTTATTTGTAGCTGCGCTCATTGCTTTGATGTTGGTCTCGGTCGTAGCGTGTAAGGATGGAGGCAACAGCGGCACATCCACGCCCGGGGGTAATTCCCAGGCGACAGCGACGCCTACGCCCAAGCCCGGCGATGCGGGTAAGGACTGGGATAAGAATTTCACCAATCCCGGTGAAGTCTATCGGTTCTATTCCTGGCAGTATGCTTCCGCTGATCCGTATTCCGGCAATACGGAACGTGACCAGCAGATGCGTGAGCGTGTCAACAACTTGCAGAACGAATACGGCATTACGATCAATTTCGTACCCAAGAGCCAGACTTCTGCGCTTCTGCAATCGGCATTCCAAGGCTCTCCGGAGGTAACCGGACAGAAAGAGGGCGGTCTGCATACGATGATGAATACGTATCTGTATCAGAATCTGACCGGCCGCTGCCTGGAGCCGTTGACCGACCACAGCGATGTGTATAACTTCAACGACGAAAATAAATTCAATGTATTCTCGCAGTATGATCTGTGCGAGTACAACGATAAGCTCTGGTTCTTCATTCCGATCGAACTGGGCGTGCATTTTGAATGCGGCGGCAACGCGCTTGTGTTCAACAAAAAGCTTTTGGAAGCCGCCGGTTATACGGCTGACACCATTTACGGTTGGGTCGACAGCGGCGAGTGGACTTGGGATAAATTCGAAAAGTGCCTCGTTGACACGACCCTGCCCGATGTGAACCAGTGGGGTATCGAGCGCGGCAATCAGGCCTTGATTATGTGGTCGCTTGCCAACTCCAACGGCACGGAATTCGTTGAACTGGTTACGCTGCCCAGCGGTCAGAAGCAGGACAGCTTCGTGTATACCGGTGAAAAGGGCGAAAGACTGATGGCCGCTTATGACGAGTTCGTGAAGCTTGCCAACGACCTGAAGGTTATGGAAACCACCATGTACGGACAGACGGACACTACGCCCCTGCAGCACTTCCTGGCGGGCAATGTGGCGTTCTTCTACAACGGCTATTCCTCCAACCCGCTTCGTGAGATCGCGAAGGCAGAGTTCGAATACGGGCTGGTACCGTGGCCGAAGGGACCGGACATGACCAAGGAGGACAATTACCAGTCTTTCTATCCGCACCTTAACCCCTATTGCGTGTTCCGCGATCAGCGCGAAAGTGCCAACCTGAAGGGTGCCGTACAGATCCTGTGCAAGCTGTATACGCCTATCTATGACGCCGACAGCGACGACGCTATTGCCCTGTATGAATCCGAGAGAATGCTCTACACGCGTGACGAGGCTTCCGCTAAGAACCTTGACATCGTTGAGAACAATAAGGTTCACTTCCGCGTCTTCATGTACGCGAACGCACCGCTTTCCATCGGCAATGCCAACGCCGTGCAGGAAGCTCTGTTCGGTAAGGGCGAAGATGCCATTCTGAAAGCCGAAACCAGTGCCAGCGTGTACTTCCGCGGTATCCAGGGCGCCATCAACCAGGCGATCTATACCCGCTCACCGTATAGCTGGAAGTAGTCCTTTAAGATTACCGCAAAGCGGTGTGCTCTAAAGGACAGATGAGTGCATAATGAAAAACCGACTGTGATAAGGATACTCCTTATTTCGGTCGGTTTTTTTATCTGCGAAAACAGCACGGGGAGAATAATTGTGAATGCGGAATGCGGAATTAGGAATGCGGAATTAGAAATGCGGAATTAGGAATGCGGAATTAGGAATGCGGAATGCGGAATTGTGAATGCGGGGTGCGGGTGAGGACCCTTTTTATTCGCAAGGCAAAAACAATACCCTTTTCAAAACTCCTTGCGAGCCGACACAATCTGTGATATAGTAGTACCGAAGGAGCAGATTATGACAGAACGTTTATTTGATGAAAACAGTTATCTTACCGCTTTTGAGGCAACGGTCACCGCGTGCCGGAAGACGGAAAACGGGTATGCCGTGATATTGGACCGCACCGCGTTTTTCCCCGAGGGCGGC
The DNA here is from genome assembly GCA_017964345.1 of Clostridia bacterium. Taxonomy (GTDB): domain Bacteria; phylum Bacillota; class Clostridia; order Christensenellales; family QALW01; genus UMGS1322. The sequence continues at coordinate 763 of JAGCSD010000102.1, read as the reverse complement.
GGGCAGAAGGGCGACGAAGGCTTTTTGAACGCACTGCCTGTACACGACACTCAGGAAACGTCGGACGGCGAGATCGAACACTACATCGACGCGCCGCTGGCGGTGGGAGAGCGTGTTTCAGGGCGGATCGACGGGGAGGTCCGCTTTGCGCGGATGCAGAACCATACGGCGGAGCATATCTTCTCCGGACACGTTTTCCGCGCGTTCGGACTTAAAAACGTCGGGTTTCATTTGGGTGACGGCTATATGACTGTCGATTACGACGGGGCTTTGACGAAATCTGATATATGCTTGATTGAACAAATGACCATGAAAACGGTTTTTGCCGCTTTGCCGGTCAAAGCATGGTTCCGTCAGCATCCGGAAGCATACGAGTACCGCAGTAAAAAGGAGCTGACGGGACGCATCCGGCTGGTGGAAATCCCGGGCGTGGATCTGTGCGCCTGCTGTGCGCCGCATTTGCACACCACGGCGGAGGTCGGATGCGTCAAAGTTCTTTCCTGTGAACGCTATAAGGGCGGTGTGCGTCTGACGATGACCGCCGGCGCTTGGGCAATGCGGGAATTTACGATGGCGTGGGACACCGTTATGCATTTGTCCGCGCTTTTCTCTTTGCCGCCGCAAGAGGTGGCACACGGCGCGGACCAGTTGGCGCAAAAGCTGAAAGAGAGCGAAGATGCGCTGAAGCAGGCGCGCCGCGAGGACGTGCTGCGTCTTGTACGGGAAAGTACCGAACCGTTCGTTTTTGTGCCGGATGCTTCAT
>JAGCSD010000101.1 GCA_017964345.1 Clostridia bacterium | reverse complement strand
GGGCGTGGCAGGAAGTGCTTACAAAACTGGGGCACACGATAGAACCGCTTTCTCCCGCGCTTGTGCCGCTGACCAGCCCGGCAAAATGGGTGCGCGCGCTGCAGGGGATCTCCTTAAAAAACGTGACGCTTTGCGCCAAAATGCGCGGGCGCGTCGTCATGGATGAGCTGGGCGAAATGCTCTTTACGCACACCGGCGTGTCGGGACCGCTCGTTCTGACGCTGTCCTCCAAACTCCACCGCCCGGATTTTTCCGATCTTTCCGTTACGGTGGACTTAAAGCCCGGTCTTTCCCGCGCGATGCTGGAAGACCGCATTCTGCGCGAAGCGGCGCAGGCCGGCGCTAAAATGGTGAAAGGGGCGCTTGCCTCTTTGCTGCCGACCCGATTGCTTGACGCGGTCCTGTCCGTCGCGGGGCTGGACGCGAACAAGCCGATCGCGCAGTTTACGCAGGCGGAACGCAAACAACTGGTCAACACGCTCAAAGCATTGCCGATCCCCGTGGACGGGTTTGCCTCCATGCAGGAGGCGATCATCACGCGCGGCGGCGTCAGTGTGAAGGAAATCGATCCTTCCACCATGGCGAGCAGATGCGTACAGGGCTTGTATTTTGCGGGCGAAATGATCGATATCGACGCCTTTACGGGCGGATATAATATTCAGCTGGCGCTGTCCACAGGGTTTTTGGCAGGGAGCAGCTGCTGAAAAAGGAGTTTATATGAGAATTGCGCTTGACGGTCCCGCCGGCGCGGGAAAAAGTACGGTTGCCAAGGCGATCGCCAAAGAACTGGATATTCTGTATTTGGATACCGGCGCCATGTACCGCGCTGTCGCTCTTTATATGCTGGAACATGATATTCCGCTTGAAGATGAGGATGCCGTGCGCGCGGCTTTGCCTCAAACGCGGTTGCGCGTTGCCTATGAAAACGGCGCGCAGGCGGTGTATTTGGGGGAGCGGAATGTATCGACGGCAATCCGCGAAAATCACGTTTCCGCCGCGGCAAGCGCGTATTCCGCTCTTCCTTGCGTGCGGGAATTCTTAGTGGCGATGCAGCGTCAAACCGCCCAAAAGAACGATTGCATCCTCGACGGACGGGACATCGGCACCTGCGTGCTTCCCGATGCGGAATTCAAGTTTTATCTGACCGCCGACGCGTCCGCACGCGCCAAACGCCGGCAGAAGGATCTGGAAGCCAAAGGGCAGAGCGTACCGTTTGAACAGTTGCTTGAAGAGATCCGAAAGCGGGATTACGACGATTCGCACCGAGCCGTTTCGCCTTTGAAACAGGCGGAGGACGCCGTGCTTGTTGACAGCACGCACATGACCGCCGATGAGGTGATCGCGTGGATACTTTCGCGGATCAAAGGAGCATAAACGTATGTTGTATACCGTTATGCGCTTTATCGGACTGTTCATCCGCTGTTGTCTGATGCGCCTCGTCATGGTGGGGCGCGAAAACCTGACGGCGGGCAACACGTTGTTTGTCTGCAATCATTTGAGCTCGCTTGACGCGGCGATCCAGTTTTCCGTTCTGCCGCGCCATACCCATTTCATGGCGAAAAAAGAATTGTTCCGCAACCGATTGAACGGCTGGTTCCTTCGCCGCGCCCATACGTTCCCGATCGACCGTCAGAGCGTGGACCTCAAAGCGATCAAAGAAGCAACCGGTCTGCTTTCCGCCGGAAAGGATCTATGCATCTTTCCTCAGGGAACACGTTGTAAGAACGTCTTGATTTCCGCTGAGCAGATGCACAGCGGCATCGGCATGATCGCTCTGCGCGCGCACAGCCGGATCATTCCCATGATGTTCACCGCCCGCCCGCGCCTCTTTCACAAAAATACGCTGATGATCGGCGAGCCGCTCGATCTTTCCGCTTTTGCCGCGGAAAAGATCAATTCGCAGACGATCCACGCGTTTTCCGAAGCGGTGCGCGCGGGTATGAACCGCCTGATCGAAAAACCATGAAATTTCTGATCGCGCAAAGCGCCGGATTCTGCTTCGGCGTCAAAAAAGCGGTGGAAACGGTGGAGGAAAGCAGCAAGAAATTTTCTCCGCTTTATACGCTTGGCGAGATCATCCATAACCCGCAGGTCGTGGAGGCGTTTCGCGCGCGCGGCATCCTCCCGGTTGCCGACGCCGACGCGGTCACACCCGGCAGCGCGGTCGTGATCCGTTCGCACGGCGCTCCGCAGGCGGAATTGGATAAACTTTCGCAAAAGAATGTTCATATAATTGACGCAACCTGCCCTTTTGTCAGAAGAATTCAAAAAATTGTGCAAAAGGCTTTGCAAAAAAACGAGTTTGTTGTTATAATAGGCGAAAGGAGTCATCCCGAGGTCGTAGGGATCAACGGTCACTGTGACGACAAAGGTCATGTGATCTTCTCCGCGGCGGAGGCGAAGGCTCTGCCTGATACGGACGAGCCGATCTGTGTTGTGGCGCAGACCACGACGCGGCGCGATCTGTAGGAAGATATTCTGCGCGCAATGGAGGCACGCTTTCCTCAAAACGAAAAGCACGTGTTCGATACGATTTGCGACGCAACGACCCAGCGGCAGGAAGAAGCCGTCCGTATCGCCCGCGCGGCGGATGTGACGGTGGTCATCGGCGGCAGGCAAAGCTCCAATACCGCCAAACTGTTTGCCCTGTGCCGGGAAGTCTGTGAAAGAACCTATGCGGTGGAAACAAGCAAAGATGTTTCCGCGATAAGAATAAATCAAAACGATGTCATAGGGGTAACCGCCGGTGCTTCCACCCCGGAGTGGTTAATAAAGGAGGTTGTGGATAGAATGAGCGAGAATAATGCGGCTGAAAATGTGAGCTTTGCCGAGGAAATGGACAAGGCAATGGTCAAGATCCGTCCCGGACAGGTGATCAAAGGCAAGGTGATCTACGCAAAAGAAGACGAGGTCAGTGTTGACATCGGCTATAAGGCAGACGGGCTGATCAGCAAAGAAGAACTGACAAGCACGGATGAAGATCCGACAGCGCTGTTCCATGAGGGCGATGAGATTGAAGTGGAAGTGCTGAAGGTCAACGATGGCAACGGCAACGTGGTACTTTCCCGCAAGAAGGTGCTGGCACGTCTGGCGGCGGATGAAACGCTCTTAGCAATCTCCAATGGTGAAGTGTTTGAAGTCACGATCAAAGAAGCGGTCAAGGGCGGTCTGACGGCGGACTATGACGGCGTGCGTGTGTTTATTCCCCGTTCGCAGATCCGTGTGAACGGCTATGCGCATGACGTAGACCGCTATGTGGGGCAGACGATGCGTGTGCGTGCCATTGACATTGACGCGAAACACCGCAAGCTGGTTGCCACGCACAGCGCCGTGGTCGCCGAGGAACGCGAAGCCGCGCTGGAGGAAGCGTGGAGCAAGCTTGAAGAAGGTGCAACCGTCAAAGGGATTGTGCGCCGCCTGACGGATTTCGGCGCGTTTGTTGACATCGGCGGCGTGGACGGATTGATTCATATTGGTGACATCGCGTGGTACCGCATCAATAAGCCGTCCGACGTACTGAAAGTCAAACAGGAAGTCGAGGTTGTCGTCCTGTCGCTGGATCGCGAACATGAGCGTATTTCGCTGGGCTACAAGCAGCTCCAGCCCAAGCCGTGGGATCATGCCGAAGAGAAATACCCGGTGGACTCCATCGTCAGAGGCACGGTTGTGCGTATCACCACATTCGGCGCGTTTGTCGCGTTAGAACCGGGTGTGGACGGATTGGTACATATTTCGGAGGTTTCGAATAAATTCATCGCCAAGGTCGAGGACGCTGTGAAAGTGGGCGACGAGATCGAGGCGCTGGTGCTGGATGTGGACGCGAACGCTAAGCGCATCAGCCTGAGCATCAAGGCGCTTTTGAATCCGGAAGAAGCCACCGAGGTCGTGCCGGTCGAAGCCGCGGAGGAAGAAGCGGAAGCTCCCGAAGCGCCGGCTGAAGAAGCGGAAGCGGAAGCTCCCGAAGCACCGGCTGAAGAAGCGGAAACCCCCGAAACGCCCGCTGAAGAAGCGGAAACGGAAGCCATCGAAACGCCCGATGAAGAAGCGGCTGAGGAAGCGGCTGAGGAACTCGCGGAAGAAAAAACCGAAGAATAACGAACAGCAGCAAACAGGTCGAAGGCATTGTCTTCGACCTGTTTTTTTATGCGCCGATCATACACACAGATAAAGCAAAGACGCTCGCGTGAAGAAAACTCTGTTTTCCGGATTTCTTCATAAGCGAAGCGTCTTTGCGTTTTCGTTATCACGCCGCGCCGATCCCGACAGCGGCTTTTGTTTTACGCTTCCTCAACCGGGCGCAGTCTGCGGAACAGCAGGGTGATACACCACAGTGCCGTAATGCCGATGATCGCGTAAATGATCCTCGCCACGACCGTGCCGCTTCCGCCGCAGATAAAGGCGACCAAATCAAAGGAAAACAGCCCGACGAGCAGCCAGTTCAGCGAACCGATGATCGTCAGTGCCAACGCGGTTTTATCCAGTGCCATACGATTCTCCCATCTGCCGAACAAGTTCGGCGTGTTGCTTTTCAAAAGGGCTTTTTGCCCTTTGCGCTTAGTATGGCACGCGCGGCGTCACATCATACGCTTTTTATTTTTGGAATCGTCAAACAACGTCACTTCGGCGCGGTCGAACGAAACGGATTCCAAAAAATCGTCGGGCAAAAAGCGTGTCAAGTGATATTGCCGAATATCCGAAACGTGTTTTTTCAAAACAACCGGGTTGGGAATATCCAGTTCATAGCAGCACGCCTTCAGTCCGTCTTCCAACACACGCGCGGGCGGCAGTTTTTCGTCGGCATCGCAGACGGCGTCGCGTTGGAGCTTGCCGTCGCGGTACAGGCGCATCCAAAATTTGAGCATTTTGATCTCCTTGTTTTCTTAGTATGCCCTTATTGTATCAAAGAAAAACCGGTCAGTCAATCGGTATATTTTTGCATGGCGTAAGCAACAATAAAAATGGGTGAAGACGCATGAACAATCGAACGGCGCGGGATATACGCGCGCGCCTTGGCGGCAATACGGATTTCAAAATGAGAACTTTTTGCGTGGGCAAACGGCGTTATGATGTGTTTTTTCTGGAAGGCATGGCGGACGCGGAACTGCTTTCACGCTTCGTGCTGGAACCGCTCCGGTGCGGAGAAAAGGCGGAAGAAAGCGCTCTGCCGTACTGTGATGTGAGCGAAGCGGCAAGCACGGAAGAAGCCGTAGAAGGCATTCTGCGCGGCAAAGCGGCGCTCGTTGCAGACCGCGTGCTTTTGTTCGATGTGCGGCGGGCGGACAAACGCACCGTGGAAGCGCCGTCGGAGGAAAGCGCCGTCATGGCTTCGAAGGACAGCTTTGTAGAAGATTTGAAAACCAATACGGTTCTCCTGCGCAAAAAAATTGTCAGTGAAAACTTGCGCTTTGAGGGAAGACAGATCGGGCGGCAGACGCATACCGCCGTGACGCTTGTATATTTGAACAATATTGTAAACGATGCGCTCCTTGCACACGTGCGGGAGAGATTGGATCGCGTTGACGTGGACGGTGTATTGACGCCGGATGTCTTAGGACAGGCTCTGCAGGGCAAAACGCGCAGCGCATTCCCGTTGACGTTGACGACCGAACGCCCCGACACGGTGTGCCGTCATTTGCTTGCGGGACACTGCGCGGTACTGGCCGACGGGTTACCCATTGCCTACCTCCTGCCTGCGGCGATGGCACAGTTTATGACGACGCCCGGCGATTTTACGGGGCAGAATCTGTTTACCTCCGTCGTGCGCCTGATGCGCTACGCTTTAATCGGTGTGGAAGTACTTTTGCCGGGTGTATATGCGGCGATGACGACCTTTCATTACGAGATGCTTCCTGAAAAATTGGCGCTTTCCATTGCTTCTGCGAAGGCGGGCGTACCGTTTCCTGTTTTATTTGAATTGCTCGCCATGCTGGCGCTGTTTGAAGTGCTGATCGAGGCGGGACTGCATATGCCCAAAAGCGCAGGGCAGGCGGTGTCGATCGTCGGGGCGCTGGTGGTAGGCGAAGCGGCGATCAACGCCGACCTTGTATCGCCGGCGGCGCTTATTATCGTGGCGGTTTCGGTGATCTGCTCGTTTGCCATGCCGAACCAGGCGCTGGGCAACGCTCTGCGTCTGTGGCGTGTGGGCATCACGGTCGCCGGCGCTCTTTTCGGGCTGTTTGGTGTCGTGTCCGGCGCTATCGTCCTGTTGACGCGCCTGGCGTCGCTCGCGAGTTTCGGCGTGCCGTATTTGGCGCCGCTGGCGGGCGTCGGACGCATCCGGCTGAAAGAAACGCTTTTGGTCATGCCGGATGAAGAAGTCAAGACACGCCCGGAGGAACTGCGCGTCAAGAACAGGCGGCGCGCGCGATGAAGCGTTTTCTGGCGTTGGCGCTGACGGCATTGCTCTTTTGCGCGTGCGGCGCGGAAGCGCAGATCAGCGAGCTTT